>CAZGJP010000332.1:0-3260 GCA_964526605.1 uncultured Lentisphaera sp. | reverse complement strand
GCAGAAAGGTCGTCTCGTATCTCACGAAGACTGTCTCTATCACGACCTTCTTGTTCTTGTATTCCTCCGGTGTCGCCTTCACCTTCTCCAAGTCCAGCTCCGTGTATTTCTTCGGGTCGAATGTCGCCGAGAGCAGGGACAATGACATCAGGACCGTCGCCGATACTATCAATGCTAGTTTCATGGCATGGCCTCCATTTAAGTGAATTTGAAATTTGAAATCTGAAATCTGAAATCAAAACGCCTTGACGATGCCTTTTATTGCTTGATCCTTCTGGAAAAGGCGAATATTCACTCCGCCGAGCTTTTTTCGATCTTGTCAACGATGATCAGCGGCCTCTTCCAGTCCTTGACCCAGTTCTCCTTTCCAGACACCCTCACCTTCTGGTTCAGCCATAGGTCGAGATTGTCCTTCTCGGAATGGAGATAGCAGATCGGGGCGAGGCTCCCGTTCACATCCAGCACCAAGGCGTGCTTCACCGAGTCGGAATTCTTGACCAGGGCCAGAAATCCCTCGTAGCTGGCGTCCTTCTCGGGAAGTGACACGAAGTCAAGGCCCAGCCCGCCTTTCGCAGGCTTGGCCGGCTCGCCCTCGCCGGACTCCTTCAGCTTCCTCAAGTCCTCCTCCGGAAGCGTGATGAAGTCAAGGCTGGCCCATGCCCGCAAACCCGCCGGGGGCGCCACCCTGGTCCAATCGCTCCTCCTCTCAAGCACCAAGAGCTTCTCCCCCTTCGCGGCCTTGCGCGAATAAGGCGAATACGTCACCTCGGGACCGGAACGGAGGAACGAATCCTTCAACACGATTCCGTCCACGCCGATCTCCGCACTGGCCATCCAGGCCGCCGAATCCCCCGGCGCCTCGATCTCGCACCAGCCATCTCTGGCGCGGTGGACTTTCACCTCCGCGTCCTTCGCGAGTTTCGCAACGGCCGTGTAGGACACGCCCGGAAGCACGCGGACATTCAGCTGATTGGCGGCGACCTTTCCAATAACGGCCTCCTGGGCCCCCACACGTGCCAGGAGCACGAATGACAAAATGCAGAAGCTGAAATATCCCCTCATCGCCCGATCTCCCATGTTGTGAATATCCGGCGGACCACGTTCTTTCACCGAATATTCGCAGATAAAGTAACTCCGTCCGCGGAGTTTTACAATTGGCTCGTTTGATAAATCCCATATCCGGCCAATATTACCGGACGAATCAAACCACAGGTGATTACATGTCGATCTCTCTTCAGAAAAATCCGAAATTCAAGTGCCGGCGCGGCCCCCTCGTCCTCATGATAATGGACGGAGTCGGATACGGCAAATACGCCGAAGGCGATGCAGTCCTCAACGCATACAAGCCAGTCCTCGACAAGCTCCTCAAGACATCTCCGAACACAAGGCTCAAGGCCCATGGCACCGCCGTCGGACTGCCCAGCGATGAAGACATGGGCAACAGCGAGGTCGGACACAATGCCATCGGCTGCGGAAGGGTCTTCGCCCAAGGAGCGAAACTCGTGAGTGCCGCAATAGAATCGGGCAACATGTTCGAAGGCAAGGTCTGGAAGGAGCTCGCCGAAAACTGCGCGAAAAACAACAGCGTCCTGCATTTCATCGGACTATTCTCCGACGGCAATGTCCACAGCCACATCGACCACCTCAAGGCAATGCTCAAGAGGGCGAAAAACGACGGAGTGAGGAAATGCGCGGTCCACACGCTGCTCGACGGCAGGGACGTGCCCGAAACTTCCGCCCTCGACTACATCGACCCCTTCGAGGCATTCCTCAAGGAACTCAACACGGACGGCTGCGATTTCCGCATCGCCTCCGGAGGCGGAAGGATGTTCATCACCATGGACAGATACAACGCCGACTGGGACATGGTGAAGAGAGGCTGGGACACACATGTCCGCGGAAAGGGAAGATATTTCAAGAGCGCGCACGAGGCTGTCGAGACACTCAGAGCGGAGACGAAGGCCATAGACCAGGACTTGCACGCGTTCGTCATCTCCGACGACGGGAAGAGCCCAATCCGGCCGATAAAGGACGGAGACTCTGTGATATACTTCAACTTCCGCGGAGATCGCGCGCTCGAAATGACCGCCGCGTTCGAGGAGGACGATTTCGACAAATTCGACCGCTCCCCTCGCCCGAAAGTCCTCTACGCCGGAATGATGGAATACGACGGAGACCTGCATGTGCCGAAGAAATATCTCGTCGAGCCACCGGCGATAGACCGCACCATCGGCGAATACCTCTGCTCCGCTGGCGTGATGCAAATGGCGGTCAGCGAAACGCAGAAGTTCGGACATGTCACCTATTTCTACAACGGCAACCGCTCGGGATATTTCGACAGGAAGCTCGAAGAATACATCGAGATCCCGTCCGACAGAGTCCCGTTCGAGCAGAGACCCTGGATGAAATGCGCCGAAATCACCGACGAAATCCTCAAGGCCGTAAAGGAAGGAAAATACAAGTTCATACGCCTGAACTACCCCAATGGAGACATGGTCGGACACACCGGCAACTACCAGGCGGCACTCGTCTCCGTCTCCAGCCTCGACGTATGCATAGGCAGAGTCGTCGAAGCGGTAAAGGAAGCCGGCGGCGTCCTCGTCATCAGCGCAGACCACGGCAACGCCGACGACATGTTCGAGCACGACAAGAAGACCGGCGCGGTCTCCGTCGACAAGAAGACTGGCGAAGTGAAGCGCAAGACCAGCCACTCGCTAAACCCTGTTCCATGCATAATCTACGACCCGGAATACAAGGGAGAATACTCGACCGAACTGGTCAAAGGCCTCGGCATAAGCTCCCTCGCCGCGACATGCATCGAACTGCTCGGATTCAAGTCTCCCGACGACTACGACAAGTCAGTGTTGAAATTCAACTAGGAAATGCGTGGAAGACAATCTATTTTCTTGCACAAAGGCGCAATGATGGGGAAGACACGGATTGCACGGATTGGCACTGATTATAGTTCTAGCTCAATCTGTGACATCCTTGCTGGAATCAAAAAATATTGTTTTTGATCGCCAGCCAACCTCGTGAGGGACTTGGATTACGCCAGATTCCATGGCAAATTCAGCTGTCTTTTTCTCAAGCACAGCTTGTGTTCTGGCGACAATGCGTTCCCTTACATCGCCCCCAAACTACCTCCTTTATTCTTTCTCATTCGCTTGCTTTTGCATTTCTTCCGTGGCTTTCTGCGTAGTCACATTGTGGATTCAAGTCTGAAGTGCAACACTTGAGCTGTGAAAGACCTCTTTAGGCGT
>CAZGJP010000331.1:0-3271 GCA_964526605.1 uncultured Lentisphaera sp. | reverse complement strand
GCTGGCGCGAGATGCCCGGAGACGTCCAGACTGCTCAGGATCGTGGCATCGAAGATCGCTGGCATGACGGCCCAGTGGCAGACATTCAGGAATCTGTCCTATCTTAGGCTTTCCATTAATTCGCATTCATATGAGGCCTTGAGCGGGGAGGTCGCCTCCATCCTTTCAGAGCCTCTCGTGGCGGGCATAGCCTCCTACCCGGAACTCTCGATGCTTGAAATGTCCTCTGCGTGCCTGGCTGGAAAGTTGTCGAGGGAGGAGCTCCAAGTCCTGCTCCCGAAGCGACTTTCGGAGTCAACCTGCGCCTCCCCGCTTGAAATACACATCGCGAGCCGCCTTGACGCTCCGGACAAACATCTGGAGATAATCTCGTCCATCGTCTCCAATGGGGATATGGGCAAGGCGTTCTCGGCACTGCTGCTCTACTACATATGCTCCGCTGACGACCATGGAGTTCGGAACGCCATAACGGCGGAGGCGAAGAACCACACGGCCTTCATGAGCCCCGAGCAGAGATTGCTGTTATTGTCGCTTGAAAGACTGGCGTCGCGCAGATAGGGCTCCCCCACCGAAAATGTTTCCCACCCTTTGCCCTCTTGAATTATCTGCAATTGGAGCTAGATTCCCTTCTGAAGAAATCCAATCATAATCCAGTCATTGAAATGTCCAAGATACTTGTAGTTGACGACGAGACGACCATAATCGAGGTCCTGCGCAAGCTCCTTGTCCGGAACGGGCACCAGGTGGAGACCGCCACCGAGGGAGAGGAGGCGTTGAAGAAGCTCAAGGAGGGCGTCTTCGACCTGATGATCACCGATGTCCGCCTTCCGGGCGGCATCGACGGTTTCGAGCTTCTCAGGCAGGGAAAGGAGCTCCAGTCGCACATGGCCGTGATAGTCATAACGGCTTACGCAGACGTCGACAGCGCCGTGGAGGCCATCAAGCGAGGAGCCTTCCACTACATAGCCAAGCCCTTCAAGTTCGAAGAGCTCCTGCTTACGATAGACAAGGCTCTCAACTACGAGCTGACCTTGGCCGAGAACGAAATACTCCGGAAAAGCATATCCACGAAATACCATTTCGGATTTATCGTGGGCGACAGTCCGTCCATGCTCGAGATATACAGGCTTGTGGAGAAGGTCGCCAGGACCAACAGCACCGTGCTGGTGCTCGGCGAGAGCGGGACTGGGAAGGAGCTCGTAGCCAAGGCGATACACAAGTCAAGTCCACGCCACTCCAGTCCTTTCGTGACCATCAACTGCGCCGCGATACCAGCCACGCTGCTGGAATCCGAGCTTTTCGGCTACGTAAAAGGCGCCTTCACGGGGGCGAACGGCAACAGGCAGGGCCTCTTTGAGACCGCGAACGGAGGCACGGTGCTTCTCGACGAGATAAGTTCCATGCCCCTCGACATGCAGGCGAAGCTCCTGAGGACATCAGGAGAGTTGGCGGGACCGAGAATATTCCGGTTGACATACGGGTGGTGGCCGCATCGAACTATGATCTGGACAAGGCGACCAAGGAAGGCAAGTTCAGGGAAGATCTCTTCTACAGGCTCAGCGTCATCCCGATCAAGATTCCCCCACTGAGGGAGCGGAGGGAGGACATCCCCCCCTTGATTTCACACTTCCTCAACGTTTTCGAGAAGGAGAACAGGAGGAAGATCGGCATTTCGCCAGATGCCGTCGAGGCCATGAAGTCCTACGGTTGGCCCGGCAACGTGAGGGAGCTGGAAAATCTCATAAAGCGTCTCGCCACGCTATCCGACGGAGAGACAATTGATGCGGACGAACTGCCCTCGCAGTTCCCGAGGTCGAAACCAAGCGCCTCGAAACCAAGGAAGATCGTCCCGCTCGAGAAATTCATCGCTGGCCAGACCGAGGCCTACATGAAGGAAGTCATTTCCCAGGAGGACGGAGACTTGGAGAAGGCCGCCTCCATAATCGGCATATCCCCCTCCGAGCTCAAAAAAAAGATCAAGGCCATCAAAACAAAGAAGCTAAAGAAGGAGAAGACACCCCGCGACAGCCATGCCTCGGATTGATATTCGCAGCGGCGCTGATTGTCGCGTTGACGTCCTGCGAGATCGCCCAGCCCAAGCCGGACAAGCCCGACTATCTGGTGTCCATAAGCGAAATAATCAAGTACCCAAGGGCCTCACAGATCGAGAAGGAGATTCCCACCGTGGCGGGCACGACAAAGTGGATCAGCAGCTCACCATACCTCTTCTCCAACACCATACAGAAGATCGAGATGCTCCCGAACGATAGCGACAAGAATTTCTTCGACCTGAAATTGAAGCTGAACTATCGAGGAAAGCTCCTGTGGAACCAGCTCGGCGCGGACATCCTATACAAGGAGATGGCTTTCATCGTGAACGATGTCCTCTACAGGAAGCTGACGGTGGACATGATAGCCAAGGACAAGGAGAAGGATGACACCATGGTCCTGAAGCTCAAGCTCGATCCGGTCACCGCGAAGGCCATAGCCGACTTCTCCGAATCCAACTACAAGTACTTCAATCCGGACGAGAAGGAGTAGCGTCTCCGCGCACAAGATGCCTGATAAAGAAGATGCCGAAATCCTGAATCTCGTCTGCGAAGCCTCCGACAGGGCTGATGCGCGAACCTGCGGGGACATCCTCGCGAAGGCGCTCGCGACTCCGGAGGAGCGGAGGCCATCCATCATTCCACACTTGGAGTTGCTCCTCGACACTTGGGGCGGGACGGTGGAGAATTCATCCGAGAAGGCTTCCTTCTGCCTTGGCCTTGCCCAGATCAATGGCCTCGACTCGTCCGCCTCCATGAGGAACGCCCTCGTTCTAGCTGCACGGCACTTCGCTCCGGCCTTCCTCAGCAAGTCGGAGGCGGTCAAGCTTTCCATGGCCCGCGATGGAAAGCATCCCGTCAACGCCGTTTCGGCAAGAATCAGGAAGATCGCGCGCCTTGCCGACGACAATCTATGCGCATATCTCCTCAACGGCAACGAGTGGATCGAGAAGAGAAGCGTCGACTCGATAACGCACCTCGTCGAGGTCTTCGACATAATCGCCTTGAAGAAGAAGTCCATTCCACTGGACGTCCTGATATCCGACTCGATATTCTTCCGTTTCTCGTCACGCGAGATATTGGCCATGGCCGGGAGGGGGAAGGCACTTTCGTTTCCCGATTGGCGCGGATTCATCCTTTCCCACGCCGTGGTGGTCCCGGACGACGAGCAGATCAGGAGGCTTTCTCTGGCCACATTCATCCCGTCCAGGATGAGCGCGTCG
>CAZGJP010000330.1:0-3282 GCA_964526605.1 uncultured Lentisphaera sp. | reverse complement strand
GTTGTTCAACGTTGGACAGATATCATATCGGGATCTGGTAGGGAGATTCGAGCCTTTCTACAAGGACAAGGGGCTTCAGGACTTCAAGGAGCAACAGAGGAACTGGAAACGGTCCATTGCCGCCTCGGAACGATTCATCGCTATCATCAGATCGAAGGCCTTGATTTCCGGAAGAGAGGCCCATTGGATAAAATATCGCACGCTTGCAATGAAGAGGCTTCTCTTTCCGGACATAGTCCATGAGTCGCAGATGCGATTCATCGAGGACGGGGTATCGTCGAGGCTTTCGCCACCATATGAATACAGCGCAGAGGTCCTATCGAAGGTTCGGTTGAGAATTGCCGGAGAATCATCTAAAGGCGAAGCAGAGGCTAAGGAGTAGAGCAAAAAGATGGCTCAGATCGGGAAAAATGTGAAGTTTGGAGACCTTAAGCACTACTGGACGATGTATGCCTTCATCGCGCCAACCTTAATCCTGCTCTGTCTCTTCCAATACTATCCGGCGGCGAGCGGAGTTTTTCACAGCCTCTTCCGATGGAACGGGGCCGATGTCTGCGAGTATGTCGGTTTCGGGAACTACTTTGACCTGCTTTCCAACCACGACTTCTGGAAATCCTTCGAACTAGCCTTCACTCTTGGTGTCTGGAACATCGTCAAGATGGCTCCAGCTCTTCTGGTTGCGGTTTGTCTCCATAGGGTCCGCAGCGAAAGGCTGCAATTTCTCTACAGGATATTCTTCGTCATACAGATGGTGATTCCCGGCCTGGTCCTCGTGCTTATATGGAGGTCTTTCTTCTTCGAGGCGACGAGCGGCTATCTCAACAAATTCCTTCACTCCACGGGATTCATCCAGCTTCTCGTCAAGGCCGACCAGTTCTTCGGGTGGGGAGGGATATTCACAAGCGGGAATTCCCCGGCATGGCTCGGAGACCCAAAGCTAATTGTGGTTGCATGCAGAATTTGGGGATTTCCGTGGGTGGGCTCCTTCGCGATACTCAACTATCTCGCAAGGCTTCAGAGCATACCAAAGGACATCTACGAGGCTGCGGAAATAGACGGAACAACGTGGTGGACCAAGTTCACGCAAATAGAATTTCCGCTCATAACAGGATCAATAAAGTTGATTCTGATACTGGTGGTAATAGACACGATCAAGGATGCCGGAATGATACTGGCCCTGGCCGGTCTCGGTGGCGGCCCTGGCGGCAACGCCACAGTACCGGCGCTATTCATGCTTAGGAAGGCATTCATAGACCAGGACATGGGCTACGCTTGCGCCGTAGGCATAGTCCTGACCATCATAGTCATGTCTCTCCAGAAACTAAGCTCTCTTCTCACCGAGTGGAACGAAATGCCCCCAAGGAGACGCTCCATAATACGTTTTGCCGCGATGGCCGCCGGGTTGTCCATATTGGCAACTGGCCGCTTCAAGGCTGTTGCGGGAGCTATTGTCCTCGCATCCTTTCCATATGCGTTCTTCCTCGAGTCGGTCTCGTCTTTGATACCGCTTCAGGCGTTTCGGCCAGACACGGCTCCGGAACGGTTTCTGCATGCGAATTCCAACATGTGCTCATGGGGCCGCTCCCTCAGGGTGCTAAAACACGCCGCCATAATCGCCGTCATATGCATCGCATTCCTCCCTATTTATCTCATGACGATCGTCAGTCTAAAGGACAACGACCAATTCTATAGCTCTCCAGCCGTTCTGACCCAGCCCCTGCATTGGGAGAACTGGAGCGCCGCTTTCGAAGCGATAACACCATGCCTTTCGAACAGCGTTGTCATATCGGTCGCCTCTACGATCCTCACGCTCTTCGTGGCGCTAAGCGCATCGTATTTCTTCGCCAGATACCGGATGCCTCTATCGGGGTTCCTATGGAACGCGATTTTGGTTCTAATGATGATGCCTTCCGTAGCCAACTTGATACCTCTGTTTCGCCTATTGAGGGACCTGAACATGCTCAACACCCTCTCCGCTCTAGTAGTTGTAGGTACATCTGGCGGGCAGATATTCGCGATCTTCGTCCTGCGGTCCTTTGTGGAGGACATCCCCAAGGACCTCTTCGAGGCGGCTGAGATGGATGGCGCCAGCCAGCTCCAGCAGATGATGATGATAGTCGTGCCATTGGCAGGACCCATACTTGGAACAGTAGGAGTGAAGCACGACATAGGCCAGTGGAACGATTTTGTCCTACCTCACATTGTCATGAGGGATCATGCTCGCCTGCCAGTCCTGGTTGAGCTCATCAGGATGTCTGGTGAATACATCAAGCTCTGGGGGCCGCTGATGGCGGGATACGCCATGGCCAGCATACCCGTGATCATCCTGTTCGTGTTCACGATGAAGCTTTTCTCCAGAGGCCTTACGGAGGGTGGAGTGAAAGGATGAAGACAAAATCCCGTAACAGATCCAAAATCAAGGATTGAAAGGGAGGCGATATGCGCATGTCTCTATGTATGATGCTCGCAGGCCAGGGACTTTGCGCGGCAGCGGCTTCGGAGGGAGGATCGGTTCCATCACAGCCTGCACTGGACAGATTCAACTACGTGATAGGCACGCAGACGATAGGCGCATCCTATCAGTTCACTTCGGAGAGCAAACTCGTCGAAACGGCCCGGGCGATAATGGAGATGGGCTCCAACTCGATCAAGTTCGCGATGAGCGGGAAGGATGCCGGAGGCGACAGATCCATAAGCTCACTTGCGGCGTTGGCCGAAAAAGATCATTCCTTCAAGACCGTATTCGAGATGCCATTCGCCCACTATCTGATCTGGACATATGCCTTCGGTTCCAGCTCGTGGAAGGACGGATTCTCCGAGACGGAGCAAGCGAATGAGTATATTGAGATATACAGCTTTACGTCGCACCTGTTGAATACTTATCGAGGAAGCGGCAAAACGTTCTACCTCGGTCATTGGGAAGGAGATTGGATGCTCCGCGGGATTGGAAATTCAAATGACGAAGGCAGGATCATGCCTGAATCCATCAAAGGCATGATAGACTGGTTGAACACAAGACAGAAGGCGATTGACGATGCGAAACGCGACAACCCTGGCTCAGACGTGAGAGTCTGGCTCTACACGGAGGTGAACAGGGTGGAACTCTCCATGAAGGGGATGAAGACGGTCGCGAACGATGTTCTGCCATACACAAATGTGGACTATGTATCTTATTCCTGCTACGAAACCCAGAAGAATCCGGAAAAGCTCAAGACCGCCCTGGACTATATAGAGAAGAAGCTAGCTCCGAAGAACGCTTTCGCCGGACGGCGCGTTTACATA
>CAZGJP010000329.1:0-3283 GCA_964526605.1 uncultured Lentisphaera sp. | reverse complement strand
CAAAGCCCTCTTCCAATGACCCGACGGCGATGGGTAATGCGTCAGTCTTTTCCGGCTGGCGGCGATCTTGCGCGGAGTTTTGCAAGCGGCTTTAGTACTTTGCGCCGTCTCGGCGCAAAGATGTTTGCGCTGGGACAGCGCAAATTACTTTCTCCGTTCGACGGGGGTGCCCGACGGGGGGGCCTGATGGGAGAAATCCCCGCCGGGACGTACTCCGTTCCGAAAAAGACTGACGCATTACGGCGATGGCGGAAATTCCGCCGAGCAAATCTAGGTCTTCGCCCTTTCCCTTGCGGCCATCATGAATATCACGACGGCGAAGACGAGAAAGGAGAGGTGGGAGAAATTCTCGGTGATCTCCTCCAGGGCGATGTGGATGCCCTTCTCGTCCGGGATCACCCCTCTGAACGCCCTTCTCGCCACGAGCTGAGACACGAAATATGTCGAAATCATTCCGAGGAATATCTTCCTGGCAAGCGGATTCTCGCGGAAAAACGAACAAAGGCCATCCAGCCTGAGGAAGCCCCATGCCCCGATGAACACGAGCGCGATGTAGATGTATTCCTTCGTCCTCAGGGAGAATTCGCCGAAATAGGGAAGACTCCACTTGGTGTCGTCGAGTTCGCGTATCAGGAAATTGAACGCCAAGACGAAGAAAAAGGCGGGGACAAAGCTCCACCTCGAAATGAAAGCCGCAGCCAGCAGGACACATGAGACCGACGAGATCAGAACGACGGCCAAGTCCTCGTTGTTGCCCTTGTTCAGGACCGGGACGAAGACGGCATGGTGGGCGGCGTATGCGGTGATGATCGCGAGGAGAACCGGCGCGTAAATCCAGACATGACGCAATCCGAACATGATTCTAACAGATTCGAGCGATTCATCCCTGAGCAATTTCAGTCTTCCTTTCATTGATCGAGATGGTCTTTGGTTGGAATGTTCCCCGATGCGACGCAGGCTCTATTCATCCTTTTTCGCCTCGTGCTTCTTGTGGGCCGGGCATGTGGTGTATGGACAGGCGTTCTTCTTCGACTCGCACTGCTCGCAGAAACCTTTCTTGTCCTTGTCGGCCCACAATGCGCACGTGCCGTCGGGAGCGCCATTCTCCTTCGCCTTCGCCCTCAATTCATTTTTCACGTGCCCCGGGCATTTCACCGCGTTGCACGGCTTGTCCTTCTTCTCCGAGCGGTCGCAGGAGCCATTGCCGTCGCCGTCGCACCATCCTCCGCATGTTCCCGGGGGGCGTGGGGGCCCCTTCTTCTTCTTGTCCGCGGCCAGGAGACTTGAGACTGAAATCCCCGGGAGGATGACGCCCGCTGCGACGATCGCCGCTCCGATTTTCAACACATCCCTTCTGCTGATCCGCCCGCTCATGATTGGACTCCTATTTTAAATATCGTCGCCATTTGACGTTGCCGAGTGTCCGCCAACACCCTCATCTCAACTGGACCGGAAGCTCCCTTGCGATTTTCGCACGGAGGCCGTCGTGTATCCTGTTCACCTCGTCGTCGGTGAGGGTCTTGTCCATGCTCCTGTAGTGGAAGGAGTATGCGAGGCTTTTCCTGCCCTTCCCGATTTTCTCATCCGAGAAGACGTCGAATATCTCGAACTTCTCCAAGAAGGGAGTTTTCTGTCCTGCCACAAAGTTCTCGATTGCACTGTTCTCCAGTGTCTCGTCGGCTTCAAGCGCGATGTCACGTCTGGTCGATGGATATTGGGAAAACGCCTTGAACTGCAGTTTCGGCTTTTTAATCGCGAAGATCGCAGACATGTCGAATATAGCCAGGTAGAGCGGGGCTTTTATGCGCATGTCCTTCACAAGAGGCTGCGCCGCCTCCCCGATTATTCCAAGGATTTCGGGTCCTACGCGGAGCGCCAGTTTTTGCGCCGTGAAGATTTTGGAGGCCGGACAGTCATCCGGGAGCTTCCTGAACGCCCATTCGGGGAGCATGTTGAGATCGAGGATGCTCTCGACGAGTCCTTTGATGTCGTAGAAGTCGTAGAGTCCGGACTTTTCGGCGCAATATCTTTCCGGATGCTTTCTGCCGGACATCGCCACGCACAGCTCGATTCCCTCCGTAATGACGTTTCCATCTTTGAAGAATACCGCGCCCATCTCGAAAAGGGCCAGATCGGAGGAGCCGCGGGAGATGTTCCTGTTCACCGTGGCGAGCATGCCGGAAAGAAGGGACGGCCTCATATATTCGCTATCCTTGCTCAGCGGATTCGATATGGGCAGGATTGTCTTCTCCCCGAATCTCGGGTCGGCGAGCGCGGAGTCTCTGTCGAAGAAGCTGTAGTTGAGGCATTCGGAGAGTCCGGACTCCACCAGGCTGTCCCTGAACTTCTCCATTTCAAGATATGCGTCATCTTCGATGAGCCCCCCGCAGATGGCGCGTGGCGGCTCGATGGGAATTTCAGATATTCCATGTATTCTGAGCACCTCCTCCGAGAGGTCCGCCTCGGAGGACAGATCCAGCCTGTAGGACGGCGGCATGACGATGCATTTCTCCTCGTCCTCGTCCTTCACACGGCAGCCCAGACGCTTGAATATGCCGGCCATCTCGTCGTTGCTGATGTCCATCCCTAGCAGGGACTTTATCTTTGCGAAGCGGCATGGTATTTCAGTCTGGATCGGTCCCTGGGCGCGGACATCCACGAGTTCCGAGGCGACTTGTCCGCCGGCCAGTTCCAGGATGAGCGACAAGGCCCTGTCGCTTGCGAAGGTGACGCCTTCGATGTCCACTCCCCTTTCGAAGCGGTGGGACGAGTCGGATGAGATTCCGAGTTTGCGCGAGCTTGCCCTTATGTTGGATGGCTCGAAGTATGCGCTCTCTATCAGGAGGTCGCTTGTCGAATCGGTTATTCCGCTGTGTTCTCCACCCATTATGCCAGCCAGGGCGACCGGAGCCTCCGCGTCGCATATGACAAGGTTGCTGTCGTCGAGCTCATGGACGGCACCGTCGAGGGTCTTTATCTTCTCTCCCCTGAAGGCTCTCCGCACCACGATCCTCCCGCCCTTTAGGAGGGAGAGGTCGAACGCATGGAGGGGCTGCCCGGTCTCGAACAGGACATAGTTGGTGATGTCCACGATGTTGTTTATCGGTCTGAGGCCGATCTTGCGGAGCCTGTCCTTCATCCACTCGGGGCTTTCGCCGATCTTGACACCGCGGACGATCCTCGCGGTGTATCTCGGGCATAGTTCCTGGGCGAGTATTGACACGAGCTGGGAATAGTCCGCAGGGGGGGCCTTTGCGAAAATCGCTGCGCTCGGCATGGTGAT
>CAZGJP010000328.1:0-3285 GCA_964526605.1 uncultured Lentisphaera sp. | reverse complement strand
TATCCTCTTCCTGCGGGCCTTCGGCGCTATCTTGAACGCCGCCCCGTAGAAGTCGAGATACTCCCACACGCTCATCTGTTCGTAAACCCCGAATATGTCGGGCATGTAGCCCGTCTTGCGCTTTATCTTCGGGATGTTGCCAGGCGTAATCTGGACATCGCCTACAAACGCCTTGCCGGAGTCCGGCCTCACAAGACCGCAGAGCATCTTGATCGTGGTCGTCTTGCCAGCGCCGTTCGGCCCGACGAAACCGTATATCTTGCCCTGGGGCACGTTCAGATCCAGATTGAACACCCCCCTGTCCTTGCCGTAGTTCTTGGTGAGCTTTTCCGTCCTTATCACTTTCAACGCCTCCGTTAGAAGCCAAATACGCGGTGATGGAAACTTCAAATCTCGAATATAATTCCCCTCCCACCTATTTTCAAGCGCATTCATCCAAGCCCCCAAGCATTCTCTCCACAGATCCTGCCCGCCAGCACTGCGTGAGCTTGCTCGCCCCACCTTTGGTGCTGGCGAGGCGGGCAAGCCCGCCAGCACTGCGTGAGCTTGCTCGCCCCACCTTTGGTGCTGGCGAGCGGGTGGACATCCTGTATCCTGTATCGTGCATCCTGCATCTTCAAATCGCCCTTTTGCAATCGCGGCTCCACGATGTATGTTTCAACGGTTGGATTGACCTCATAAAAAGCAAGGGAAAAGCAGATGAACAGAACGGCATGTGCAGTGATTCTCGCATCCTTCGCGGCCATCATGGCCATCCCAGCCCTCGCTCAGGAGCTGGACTCCAGGCAGATGTCGCTCAAGATCAAGAACGCCAGCGATCCAAATGGCGTCTTCCAGAATGCGAAGTCATACCTGATGAGGCAGAGGATAATCGTAAGCGGCGGCAAGCCGGCCGAATTCGAGGCCGAAATGAAGTTCAAGGAGCCGGACAGGGTCAGATCATCATACTTCTACAAGGGAAAGCTAGTCAGCGCCATAATCATGAACGCCGACAAGGTATGGAGAATATCCGGAGCCGACAACAGCGTCTCGGAGATCACCGGAGACGAACTGGCCCGGACGAACCTCTTCCACAAGATATCATCCCCGAAGAGCATGCTCTGCGACATATTCGGGGAGATCAAGATAGACAAGGTCAGGATAAACGACGAGGAGCTATACCAGCTCTTCTGCAGGCCAAGAGATGAAAAGCTGCCTCAGATCACCTTCTTCGTCGGCGTGGGAGACTTCCTCCAGCGCAGGATGTTCACGACGAACGAAAAGGGAGAGCCCTATTCGGCCGAGATACTCAAATACTCCCTGGCCGACAACGTCTTCGTCCCGGCGGAGACCCAGACCATGTCAGGCGGCATAGTCCAGAAGCTGATCCTGGAGAAATTCGTCCTCAACGCGGAAATCCCGGACTCGGAATTCGAGCCCCCGGCGGTCGGCGGCGAGAACACCAAAACCAAATGAGCCGGACAGCGGCTCGGAAAAGCCAGAAGCAGGCCAAGCATGCTCTCAAAGACATTCTCCGCCACGATTGTCGGCGTTGACGCAGTGAAAATAGAAGTCGAGGTGAACACCACCGGACAGGGCGAGGCCACCATCGTGTCCATCGTGGGTCTGCCGGATGCCGCCGTCAAGGAGAGCAAGGACAGGATCAGGTCGGCAATGCTAAGCTGCGGATACAGCCACCCCCTCGGGTGCACCGTCGTGGGTCTCGCTCCCGCAGACCTCCGCAAGGAGGGTGCCGCCTTCGACCTGCCCATCGCCCTCTGCATGCTCGCCGCATCCGGAAAATTCGATAGGGAAAAACTTTCCCGCGCAATGATAGTCGGAGAACTGGCCCTCGACGGAAAAGTCAGGCCGGTGCGAGGACTCCTCCCCATCGCCGCAATGGCCAGAACGCTCAAAAAGCACATCTCATGCGTGATGGCCCCGGCAGACAACGCCGACGAGGCCGCCATCGCGGCCGCAGGGGAAATCCCCGTCCACCCCGTGTCAAACCTGAGGGAGGCAGTCGGATTCTTCTCGGGGAAAAACGACATCGCTCCTCGAAGGATCACGCTCGACGACATCCTGGCCAGGTCGGAGAGACCGCATGTGGCCGACTTCGGCGAGGTGAAGGGACAGAACTGCGCGAAACGCGCGCTCGAGATCGCGGCGGCAGGCGGACACAACGTACTCATGATAGGCCCGCCGGGAACGGGAAAGTCAATGCTCGCAAAGAGGGTCCCCGGAATACTGCCGCCCATGCACATCGAGGAGGCCATCGAGGCCAGCAAGATTCATTCGATACTCGGACAGCTCCCCGCCGACAGGCCGTTCCTGACCGAACGGCCATTCAGGGCGCCACACCACACCATAAGCGACACGGGGCTCTTCGGCGGACAGAGCACGCCCACGCCGGGGGAGATCAGCCTCGCCCACAACGGAGTCCTCTTCCTCGACGAGCTGCCGGAGTTCAAGCGCAACGTCCTCGAAGTCATGCGCCAGCCCCTCGAGAACGGCACCGTAACCGTTTCGAGAGCCGCCGGCTCCTTCACATTCCCCGCCCGCTTCATGCTCGTCGCCGCGATGAATCCATGCCCCTGCGGACACTACGGCAACCGCACTAGAGTGTGCAGATGCAACTCCCACCAGATACAACGATATAGGAACAAGATATCAGGCCCTCTGCTCGACAGGATAGACATCCACGTCGAGGTCGCACAGCTCGGAGAGGACGAACTGCTCAACGCCCCGGCAGGGGAGGACAGCGCGGCCATCCGCGAAAGAGTCGCATCGGCAAGGCGGACACAGCAATCCCGCTTCTCCGGAATGAATATCTACTGCAACTCCCAGATGGAGCCGGCGCAACTCCAGAAACTCTGCACGCTCGACAAGAACTGCATGTCCCAGATGAAGCACGCCATGCACGATCTGGCGCTCAGCGCAAGAGCCTACGACAGGATACTCCGCGTAGCAAGAACCATCGCCGACCTCGAAGGTCAATCCGGCATCGCGGAACACCACATAGCCGAGGCCGTCCAGTACAGAAGCCTCGACAAGAGACTCTGGTGACAATGTTTCCCGGGCGGAAAACATCAATTGATTTTCGCAAACGGGATGGCGAACGAGTCCAGCAACCGTTCCAGCGAAAGAGTTAGTCCCTTACGAAAAATTATAACAAATGTTTTTGTTATAATTTTGCTAGGGTTATCCCGCTGATGTGAGTCGCGCCACGCGAGCCGAGTTGGACACTGCCTCGTGATCTCCGCAACGCGGCTGGCAACGTGGCCTCGCTCGGTTGCGACAACGTCG
>CAZGJP010000327.1:0-3300 GCA_964526605.1 uncultured Lentisphaera sp. | reverse complement strand
TCTCCGTCGGTCCCCCATACATTGTTGTCAGGCACTCCCCAAGCCTTGAGCTCTATCTTGCCGTTGTCATCCGCCGACAAGCACGTCTGCAGAAGCAAGGACGCGGCCACTGCAGCCACCATGGAGATAGATTCGATTCTCATCATTCCGACCCGACCCCGAAAACTGAAAATATTTGAACGATGCCCATTCCGGTAAGATATTACGTCCGGGAGAACATTCAAACTAGGAAGAAGGCCGCAGATATGCCTGAACAGGCCTTGGCCTCGCACGCCTCGGCCTGCTTGAACCAGCGACTTGTTGTCCCCGAACGAACCCGTCGCTGGGGCACTGCCGCACCTCCGTTGCGCAATGCCATTTCGAAAAGCATACAATATTTCTCTTGAAGACAGTTGGCTCGCAAGCATAAAACCGATATAGTTGCTGGCATGGGAGAAATATTCCTTTGAATTCGAAAAGAGCATGATGCAAAACATATTGACAAGCATTCGCGCGCATCCGCTTCGAAGCATGAGGCTGGATGGCTGGGAGTCGATCTCTGAAAACTGGAGCTACAAGGATCTGAAATCCAATGCGTCATGGAGAGTAGGCTGGATAAGCTTCGACTCGCTATTCTGGAACCACGGAGACAATTGCCTCTACTGCGGCTTGAACTCCATTGACGGAGACATTCTCTATCGTTTCAATCCCGCCAAAGATAATTTCGAGTCACTCGGGACTCAAAGATGGGCGGATCCTTTCGACGTGAAGATACACAGGACACTATTACAAAACCCCGAGCAAGGTGATTTCTATTTTGGGACTTCTCTGCTCCACGATGCCGATCAACAACAGGAGGCACCCGGCGGAAAACTGGTCCGCTACGATTGGCGGTCCGATAGATACGAGATTCTTGGAATCCCGATGCCGCATCTGTATGTCCAATCGATAGCGGCAGATTGGAAGCGTGAAATCATATACGGATTCACATACCCGGCGGAGTTTGCCTTCCGTTTTGACCTTAAAACTCGAAGTGGCCGTCCACTGGGCTACATAGGCAACTCCATCACGATGGCACAGGCGCATAACGGGGTTGTAGACAAATACGGCAATTTCTGGGGAACGTATGCAGAAACTCGCGCGTGGGACGAACGGCCGGGGAAAACGCCAATAAGACTTTTTAAATATCATCCGGACGCGGACAGGATTCATTTCTTTGAATTTGGCCTCTCTAGGAAGAGCGAAGCAAGCTTCCTCGTTGGTTCACAAGAGATGCCTGACCGTGAGGCTGGACTCCCAGACATGACGGAATGCCGCCAGAAAGAGGATTATGGATATTGCGATTCGATGGCATACGACGGAGAAAGATACATCTACGCCGGGACTGTCGCTGGAGTGTTGTGCCGGATAGATATCGAGGAGAATCGCGTGGAGAAAATAGCGAACATAATGCCCTCAGGGCGTTGTCCCGCGCTTTGCTTCGATATGCATGGCAGGGTATATGCTGCAGGGGGCATGAGAGGAAAAACTGCATTATCCCGTTTCAATCCCATGACGATGCAACTCGAACATTGGTCCAAGTTAAAGGACTCAAATGGCGTTTCACCTGCTCGAATCCACGATATTGCTGTTGATGTAACTGGACGCGTCTGGCTTGCCGAAAATGACAATCATGAACGTAGCAGCTATCTCTGGGAAGCGCATCTCGGAAATTGACAAATTGCCGTCAGTCCAATGGCATCGATCTTCTCACGACGACCACATTAGCCTAAATCCCCTTGGCAATCCCCCAGCTCGGCTGGGGGATTGCCAAGGGGATTTAATCGGCTTGGTGGACAGTTTCGCCACCGGATATGGTCCTGATGACTTTTATATATGGTATGTCCGATTCCGCGCAGTGCCGCGGATCGGCAGACAGCACCACCAGATCGGCAAGGCTGCCTACTCTGATACTGCCCTTCGTATTTTCTGCAAATTCTGCAAATGCGGAAGCAGACGTGAATAGTTCCAACGCCTCCGGGACGCTGATTTTCTCCTCGGGAATCCAACTGCATCCCTGCTTCATGTGTTTCACATTCCTTGAAACCGCCGAATAAATTCCGAGAACCGGACTGAGTTCGACGACCGGCCAGTCGGAACCAAAACAGATGGCAACACCAGCCGAAAGCATCTTGCGCAACGCATATGAGTTTTTTTCCGCGACCGGACTTAGAGTCTTCGCGCATATGAGTCCGTCATAATATATATGCCTCGGCTGCATCGACGCCACGATTCCAAGCTCGGCCATCCTCCTCTCGTCGCCCGGAATGATGTGCTGAACGTGCTCTATCCTCGGCCTCAGCGTCCTACGGAGCCGAGCATCGACGCCGGAATATATTTCAATCACTTCCCTGACAGCCAAATCTCCAATTGCGTGTATCATTGGCTGCAAGTGCCGCGCAACGGACATGTGGATATTCTCCTTGAAATCCGCCATATCACCTGAGCAACGTATTCCGCGATATCCGGGAGCATGGCCGCACAAGTTGCGGTATGGCTCCTGGAAAAGTGCTGTGGCTGCGCCTAGTGAACCATCATGGAAGAACTTGACACCGAGAAGTCTGGCTGAGCTGTTGTTCCTGGAACAGTGTTTCATCTCGGATGCCATATCCAGAAAACCGCTGAAGCCAGCGCCATTCTGGGCAGGTGACACGTAGCAGGAAAAACGGCACTTCAGTCTTTTCCTCTCGGAAAGCCCATGCAGGATCTCGAACTCCCGTAGGTTAAGCACGGAGTGCAGCGTCCCAATCCCCGCGGAGGAGGCTTCGTCGGCGGCAATTTCAAAAAGCTTCTCTATCTCGTGCTGCCCAAGAAGGCCCATCGTCTTCTTCACCAGCAATATCGCCTCGTCCTTCAAAATACCGTTTGGTCTTCCAGAATCATCCCTTCCTATCAAGCCTCCTGCGGGATCAGGGGTCGAACAAGTGATTCCCGCAAGAGCCAACGCCTTCGAACTAGCCACGGCAAGGTGCCCATCGAAGCGATAGAGAAGGGCGGGTCTATCTCCGACGGCAGCATCCACATCCTTTCTATCGGGATGTCCGTCGTGCCAGAAATCGGCCTGCCAGTTCCTGCCCTTGACCCATTCGTCATTCCCCAACTTCGCCGCATATCCAGCCACGCAGCGAATGAATTCCTCCCTCGACGAGACGCCTCGCAGATCAAGGGAAAGCTTTGTCATGCCCCCGGAGATGGGATGCGTGTGCGAGTCTATGAACGATGGACAGAGGAATGCTCCTTGCAGATCGATGGTTTTGTCTGCCATTTTAGCGAGGTCGATGG
>CAZGJP010000326.1:0-3309 GCA_964526605.1 uncultured Lentisphaera sp. | reverse complement strand
TTAGAGGTCCCGGCCGCGTTTGATTTTTGCCAGTTTTTTTGGGTTTTTGTTATTTTGTTCACGTTGGCGGGGCTGATATTGTCCAGGGCGTCGCACTTCCTCTCCCTTGCGGCCGCCTTCCTGCCGAAGGGGTCGGCGAAGGGTTCGACCGATGGCAGGAAGCGGTCGGTGATTATCGCGACGCGGGTGAGATACTCCTCCTGGAACTCGCGGACGACCAGCTCTCCCCTGCGGGCGGTGCTTGGCCAGTGGATATGGCGCGGATTGTCTCCAGTGCGGAATTCGCGGCAGCCGATGAAGTCCGTCGAGTCGCCAGTCTTCGAAACCTGCGTGTCGCCCTCTACCTGGTAGTTCCTGCCGGCGGGGATCGAGAGACTCGATATCGGCTCGAAATCGGGATGGACAATTATCCTCGCCCCCGTGCCCCCCCTCCTGCTCCATTTGAATATCGAGAACGGAAAGACGGTCTCCGCGATGGGCATGTATATGTCGAAGGCGCCGCGGCGCGGAGCGGAACGTTCCATCCTAAATGCGAGCTTTTGTCCGGCCCCCAGTGACGGGATCAGCTCGGAACTGCCCTCCTCGCCCCTCATGCTGAAGAAGGGCAGGGGATCGAGGCAGATGTTCCAGAGGGGAAGCCTCCCTTCGTTCCTGATCTCGTATGCCATCTCGAACGGAGCTCCCTTCGTGGTGCGCTCGGGAACTTCGCGGAGCACGGTCAATCTCCTCGGACGGAACAGGAAGCCAAGGACGATGTCCGTGAGGACTATGGATAGGAGCCCGAACGCAAGCACCCTTATCGGGCTCTGCATGATGATCAGGCTGTATGAGATCACTAGGAAGCAGACCGGCACGATTATGCGGCCGGGAACGGTGAGCGTCCTATGGAACCACGCATATAACCAGAGGGCGGAGAGAATCGTGGGAGAACGATAGCTTCTCCCCTTGAGTATCGCGGGCAGCACGATCCAGTCGGGTCCCTCGTAGAACGCCCGCCTCAATCTTTTATACAGCCTGATCATAAAATAAGCATTGGTTTGTCGAACCTACGCTTTGAAATATAGCATTCCGGAGCTAGATTCCCATCCCTGTATTAGTTCAAAAAAAGTGAGGCAATTTCAAAATTGCCCCAATGAGCTGATTTCAAAGTTGGAGTTCACAGCTTCAGCTGTGTATCTTATTGATAACAAGACACAACTAAAGTTGTGGACTCCAACGGATTTACCTCTAACTCGGAGTTTTGAAATCAGCTCAAAGTAGCTTGCGGCGTCCCGGTGCAAAAAGCGCATAATCATGCATGTTTTTTTAAAGACAATTTCATCTCTTGCTGTTTTCTGCCTCTTCTTCCTCGCTCCCGACCTACGCATCCATGCGGATGAATCAAGTCCGGAAACCGCGTCCGGCGTCGCGACGAAGTCCCAGACCCAGGAGCTGGCCGCGCAGGACAGTTCCGGAGCTTTCATCATGCCGGCGCCAAAGTCCCGCACCCCCTGGTGGATTTGGCCGCTTCTGCTCTTCGTAGTCTGCTTCCTTCTCGGCATCGTGGCCGTGCTAGGCGGAGTCGGAGGAGGCGTTCTCTTCGTCCCCATTGTCGGAAGCTTCTTCCCGTTCCACATGGACTTCGTCCGGGCGACAGGACTCCTGCTGGCGCTGTCGGGCGCGCTGGCATCGAGCCCTATGCTCTTCCGCAAGGGAATGACCAACCTCCGCGTGGCCATGCCCTTCAGTCTTGTCGCGTCCTGTTCCGCGATAGTTGGCGCCATGCTCGGCATGGCCATCCCGGAGAGGATGGTTCAGCTTTCCCTCGGCATCATAATTCTTTTCATAGTCGTGATAATGCTCCTGGCCAGGAAGACCGAGTATCCGCGTGTGGAGAACCCGGACAGGCTTTCGAATCTGCTCAGGATAAACGGCTCCTATTTGGAGGAAAGCACGGGGCATGAGGTGGATTGGAAGACCCACCGCAGCGTTTTGTCCGGGATACTATTTGTCTTCATCGGGTTCATCGGGGGTATGTTCGGCCTAGGCGCCGGCTGGGCCAATGTCCCCGTGCTCAACATGGTGTCCGGCGTTCCCCTGAAAGTGGCGGTGGCGACGAGCTCCTACATCCTCCTGACGTCCAGTTCCGCCGCGGCATGGGTCTACATAAACAAAGGCGCTCTGATAGCGATGATCGCAATCCCGTCCATAATAGGAATAATGCTTGGCGCCAAGATAGGCGTCAAGTTGCTGAAGAAGACCAGGCCGGAGAATGTGAGGAAGATAGTCATAGTCCTGCTTGTCGTTGCGAGCGTGCGAGCCCTTCTCAAAGGACTCGGAATCTGGAATTGAAGGAGACGGAGGAATGGGCATGGAAGAAAAACAGACCGACGCAGTCCCCAAATATTCGACCCCCAGGCGCGAGACATACGCATCGTGGCTTGAAAACTGTTCGCGCATAGGGCTCGCCATCGTCGCCATCTCCTTCGCGATATATGTCACCGGCTCCATCGAATCCCATCTGCCGGTCGAGGACATTCCATCATACTGGGGCATGTCCGCGGCCGAATACATGCAGGCGACCGGATACCGAGGCGGATGGTCCTGGACTTCCCTGCTCCACAAGGCCGACTACATGAATTTCATCGGCATCTGCCTCCTGGCAAGCGTGACGATGATCTGCAACCTCAGGTTGATACCCATGCTTCTCAAGGAGAATGACAGAATCCTCGCCGGAATATGCATAGCCCAGATAATCGTCATACTGCTGGCCGCTTCAGGAATTCTGGCGGTTGGACATTGACCTGAATTTTGCCTTTAAACAGCAAAATTTATAGGAAGGCCGATAGGCGCTCGGGATATATATTGCGCAATGTCAAGGTTGATTTTTGCCGACAAAGTGCCAGTGTATTGCAGATTCAGGTCTGGGATGTAAAATGCGGGATGCAGGATACAAGACGCGAGATGCAGGATATCCTATTCATAATTATCCTGAATCCTGTATCCCGTATCCTGTATCCCGTATCCTGCACCCCTCTGTTTTGAAAAGGAGCGGAAATGCTTTTGATGATTGACAACTACGATTCGTTCACATACAATCTGGCGCAGTATCTCGACGAGCTCGGCGCGGCCCCGGAAGTCCTGAGAAACGATGTGCCCATCAGGAGGATAGCATTCGACAAGCTGTCCGCCGTCGTCATCTCACCCGGACCATGCTCGCCAAAGGAGGCAGGTCTGTCGTGCGAAGTGATCAGAAAATGCGCGGAAATGAAAATACCCCTTCTCGGCGTATGTCTCGGACACCAGTGCATGGGCGAGGTCTTCGGCGGG
>CAZGJP010000325.1:0-3340 GCA_964526605.1 uncultured Lentisphaera sp. | reverse complement strand
GCCAGCAGGTGTCCGTCGCGCACTAGGGCGGCGACCGAGTTGACGATGGTGACCCTGCCGATGTCCGGGTATATGACATAGTCCAGCTCCCAGATGGAGGGTGCCAGGTCTCCGGGGCGCAGTTCTCCCTTCCTGATCAAGCCTATTATGCGTTTGCCCACTTGCCTGTATAATGGCTCGTCTGATTTCTTGTCCAGGGGGTTTTGCCTGAGGAGCTCCAGTATTCTGGGGGAACTCTTGCGGTTCATCCCTTTGTTTTTTTTACTCATTTGTCCCTCATTAGTTTTTTGCTCATGTCCGGTTCGGTGGACATAAACTAATATGTGTGCCGGAGTTGGTCAAGAAAGTTTCTACCAAGTCTTCGGCAAGACCCAGCCGGGCCTGTCGTCCCAGCCACTGCCTGCCGGGGCGTTGATCCTCTGCGTGTTCTTGGCCGAGCCATCCGCGAGGAGATATCCGTATCCTATCTTGTGGCCGTTGCCCTTGTGGTAGGGAACGACCTGGTCGCTGAAGCCTCGTGTGAACTTGTAGTCGCACATGATGACGAGCTGTGTGGGTTTCGCCCTGTGCGCCCAGTAGTAGCTCCATCCCGTCGTATCCGACCAGGCCATCGAGCCTATCCTGCTCGTCTTAAGCCAACCGGGTGAGCCGCGGTAGGGGCCCCATGTTGCTGGATCGGTGCTGAACGCATGGACGTAGCCACGCCTGTATGGGTTCTCCTTGTATTGGTTTGCCGCTGACTCGTAGTAGGTGATGTTTCCGCTTCTGTATCGCTTCATGTATGTGGGGCAGCAGTAGTTCTGTACCGTTGCTTTCCACGATTTCGTGTTGTAGTTCTCCGAATGGGCTATTCCCCAGCCGTTCTCGGTGTCAACGTTTGGATCCTTGCCGTAGTAGTCGAACATGCTCATGCCGCTCCGCAGCTTGTGGGAGAAGAGATACTCCCATTGGTCCGAGGTGTGTGGAGCTTCGGACCCCACCGCTCCAGTGATTGCGCCAGGCAGGACATCGTCGTTGTCGGAAGTGTACATCATTATTATCAATCCATGCTGCTTGAGCATGTTCACGCAGGTGATGGCGCCTGCGTATTCGCGAGCCTGTTGCAATGCCGGTAGCAACAGCGCGGCAAGTATCCCGATTATAGCCACGACGACCAGTAGTTCGATCAGCGTGAACGCCCTCCGCAGGCGTTTGACGCATCCTTTTGGTCCCCTTCCTGTTTTTTCAAGGTCCATATCATGTTCTCCGGGTAGCTCTTATTATCTGTTATTATGCCATATTATATATTGGGGCGGATCAAAAGTCAAGGGGGGTGTCGAGAAAAAAACGTGAGCTAACGGAAAACTAGCGGAGCCTGAATCTTCGATGTTGGCGCGGGGCAAGGATTTGGTCCGGACAATTGCCGGGCGGTGGGTGGGCTTGGAAGGTCCTTTGCGCTGTCATCCTGTGATTTCCCTGTGTGTCTTGAACCATTCGATGAATTTTGGGATTCCCGCGGATATTGGGGTGGAGGGGTTGAATGCGAGCTTGGCCTGGGCCCGGGAGATGTCGGCGAAGGATTCCGGGATGTCTCCTGGCTGCATTGGCAGAAGCTCCATTTCGGCCTTTCTGCCCAGTTCGCGTTCTATGATGGCTATCATGTCGAGGAGCTTTTCGGAGCGGTGGTTTCCGAGGTTGAAGACTTCGCAGCGGTCCAGGCCGTCGGCGAGGATGGCGGCGCGGGTTCCGGCCACGATGTCGTCAACGTAGGTGAAGTCGCGTTTCATGTCGCCATGGTTGAAGACCTGAATCTTTCTTCCCTTCATTATTGCGTCGGCGAAGAGCCACATGGCCATGTCGGGCCTGCCCCAGGGGCCGTAGACCGTGAAGAACCTGAGTCCGACGGTCTGTATTCCGTACAGGTGTGAATAGCAGTGGGCCATGAGTTCGTTGGCCTTCTTTGTGGCGGCGTAGAGGCTTATGGGGCTGTCCACGTTGTCGCTTTCGGAGAAAGGCAGCTTCTTGAGTCCTCCGTATACGCTGGAGCTCGAGGCGTAGACCAGTCTGGCGATCTTCCTGTGCCTTGCGGTCTCGAGGATGTTGAGGAAGGCGGCCAGATTGCTTTTTTCGTATGCGAAGGGGTTGACGATGGAGTATCTGACTCCGGCCTGCGCGGCGAGGTGGCATATGGCGATTGGCTCCAGGGATTCGAAGGCCTTGTCGAGGGCGGAGCGGTCCTCCAGCTCCATCCTGAACTGCCTGTATCCGGGTTCCTTCCGGAGGATGGCGCTTCTCGCCTCCTTTATCTTCGGGTTGTAGTAGTCGTTGAAGTTGTCCATTCCGGCGACCTCGAAGCCCTCGGAGAGAAGCCTCCTGGAGAGGTGGAATCCGATGAAGCCGGCGCTTCCCGTCACCACGATAGTCCTTTTTCCCGATGCCATCAGCGTTTCCCTTTTTTATTTGCCGTTTGCGATAGGCCTCATCCGCCACCCTTCGATACGACGAAGACGCACGTCGGAGCGAAGAGATTGGGCCATAGTCTTGCCAGGAAGTGCGAACGGTATCCCAGCGGGACCGTCTTGTCTATGGCGAAGCCCAGCTCCGAGCATAGATTCCTGAAGTCGAGTATGGTCGAGAGATGTATGTTCTTCGTCTCGAACCACTGGCTTGGCAGGCTGTGGGTCACCGGCATGGTTCCGCCTGCCGCTATCTGGAGCCTGGCCCGGACATGGCCGATGTTTATGAGGCTGACATATGCCCTGCTGGCGACCCTCATCATGTCCTGGAGGAGCTTGTCCGGTCTGCGGACTGCCTGCAAAGTCTGGCTAAGCACGACGCAGTCGAAGGCGTTGTCCGGATAGCCTTCGAGCCCGTCGTCGAGGTCTCCGTGTATGACCGGCACGCCTCTTGCCACGCATTCGAGTATCTTCTCCTGGGATATTTCGAGTCCGCAGACGGAGCAGTTCTTCTGCAGCTTGAGATGGTTCAGCAGTATTCCCTCGCCGCATCCGAGGTCTATGACTTTCGAGGATGGCTCGATGAGGTCGAATATGGCAAGGAGGTCCGGCCTGTCCTCGAGCTCCTTCCTGAGAATCATCTTCATGCCTCCACCTCGGCGAGCTGGTTGCGGAGGAAGTCCGACACGAGTTTTCCGATAGTCTCGGTTTCGAGAAGGAAGGCGTCGTGCCCGTATATCGAGCTTATGTTGCAGTAGCTCACGTCGAGGCCGCGGTTGCGCAGGGCTCCGACGATGTGGCGGGATTGCTCGGGGGGGAAGAGCCAGTCGCTGGAGAAGGATACGACCAGGAAGTCGGCCGTGACCGGCGCGAAGGCGGCGGTGAGGTCTCCACCGAAATCCTCG
>CAZGJP010000324.1:2000-3401 GCA_964526605.1 uncultured Lentisphaera sp. | reverse complement strand
CCCAACCGTATGCATCGAACCACAAGCATTTCGATTGAAGGGGAGCTTACATGTGGATGTGCAACTGACCTTCCAGCCATTTTCCGGCCTGCTCAGAATACGGATTCACTAGCTTCACAATTTTCTCTCCTTGTCTGTTTTCGATTCAATATCCATGGCGAAGTCAACATAATCCACCGCATCGTCGGTGGGATAAGATTATACATGCAACAGATAATTGCAAGCAGGCCTCGACTTCTCGCCCATGCCGGGTGTTGAATATGATGATTGCCGAATTAGAGTAAGCATCCATTGAACGAAGATGCATCGCCGCATCTTCGCCCCGGAGACCGCCATGCCATCTGAAATATACATAAAGGGCGCCCGCCAGCACAACCTCAAGGGTTTCGACGTGCGGATACCGCGCGACAAGCTCGTGGTGGTAACCGGCCTCAGCGGGTCGGGGAAGTCATCCCTCGCGTTCGACACGCTCTACGCCGAGGGACAGAGGCGCTATGTCGAGAGTCTCTCGGCCTACGCGAGGCAGTTTCTGGACCAGATGCAGAAGCCGGACGTGGAGCACATCGAGGGGCTTTCGCCGGCTATTGCGATCGAACAACGTTCCTCGGGATCGAATCCGCGTTCGACCGTGGCGACCACGACGGAGATATACGACTACCTGAGGCTTCTCTACGCCCACATAGGCAAGCCGCACTGTCCGAGATGCGGAAAGGAGCTCAAGGGGCAGAGCGCGGAGGCAATAAGCGACAGACTTCTATCTCTGCCTCCTGATCTGAAACTGATGATTCTAGCTCCTGTGGTGTCGGGAAGGAAAGGCGAACAGAAGGATGCCATCGAGAAAATCCGCAAGGATGGATTCGTGCGGGCGAGGATAAACGGCGAGATATTCGCGATCGAAGACGATCTGCCCAGGCTGGACAAGAATAGAAGGCACAGCGTGGAGGCCGTGGTCGACAGGCTCGTGACTGGGAAGATGGAGAAGTCGCGCCTCAACGATTCGATAGAGCTCGGGCTGCGCTGCGGCGAAGGACATATCGTGGTGCTCGTCGAGAAGAAGCCTGGATCCTCGGATTGGAACGAGGAGAGGATCAGCGAGAAGCTCGCCTGCGTCTCGTGCGGAACAAGCATAGGGCAGATAATGCCGAGAAACTTCTCCTTCAACAGCCCCTACGGCGCATGCCAGGAATGCAACGGCCTCGGAACGAAGCTGGTCTTCGACCCCGAACTGATAATCCCCGATCCGGCGCTCCCAATCCGCAAGGGGGCCATACCGGCCTGGCGGAGGGGACCGCGCAGGCTCATGATCTACTACAAGCACCTCCTGCACTGCATAGCCGAGCATTTCGACCTGCCTGACATGACCACGATCCCGTTCAAGGACATTCCGGAGGGTGTCCGCAA
>CAZGJP010000324.1:0-1990 GCA_964526605.1 uncultured Lentisphaera sp. | reverse complement strand
CCTCCTATACGGCAGCGGCGACGAGCCGATCAAATTCGACTACTGGCGCTCAGGCTCGATGCACAAGCTCTCCAAGCCGTTCGAGGGAATAATCAGGAACCTCGAGCGAAGGATGTCCGAGACCGAAAGCGAGGATGTCCGCGAACGTCTGCGCAAATACATGAGAAGGGTCGAATGTCCCGGATGCGCCGGTGCAAGGCTCAACCCCGAGAGCCTCGCGGTCACGGTGGGTGGACTTCCGATTGACAAGTTCAACGCGATGACCGTGGAGCGATGCGCCGGATTCCTCGGCTCCCTCAAGTTAGACGCGGAGGAGCGGAAGATTTCGAAGGAGATACTCAGGGAAATCCAGAGCAGACTCAAATTCCTCTCCGATGTCGGACTTTCATACCTGACCCTCGACCGCGAGAGCGCGACGCTGTCCGGAGGAGAGGCCCAGAGAATCAGGCTCGCGACCCAGATAGGCAGCGGACTGACCGGAGTCATCTACATACTCGACGAGCCCAGCATCGGCCTGCATCAGCGCGACAACATCCGTCTCATCGAGACGCTCACGAGGCTGCGCGATGTGGGCAACACGGTGGTGGTTGTGGAGCACGATCTGGAGACTATCGAGAGCGCGGATCATGTGATTGACCTCGGACCTGGCGCCGGAATCCACGGTGGGGAGATAGTCGCACAGGGCACCCCGAATCAGATAAAGCAGTCCTCGAAATCGCTCACAGGCGCCTACCTCTCGGGCGCGAAGAGCATCCCGCTTCCCCCGAAGAGACAGCCCGGGAACGGCAAATTCCTAATCATAGAGAAGGCCCGGCACAACAACCTCAAGAACGTAACGGTTAAAATCCCCCTTGGAACCTTCACCTGCGTGACCGGCGTGTCGGGATCCGGCAAGAGCAGCCTCGTTGACGAGACTCTGCGCGTGGCGGTGGACCGCCACTTCGGCCTCGGAAACGAAATACCGGGGAAACATTCGGCGATCAAGGGACTAGAACATCTCGGGAAGGCGATAGTGATAGACCAGAGCCCGATCGGAAGGACGCCGCGCTCGAATCCGGCCACATATGCCGGAGCCTTCTCCCTCATAAGAGACATCTTCGCTAAACTCCCCGAATCAAAGTCGAGAGGATACAAGCCGGGCAGATACAGCTTCAACGTGAAGGGCGGCAGATGCGAGGAATGCGCAGGCGATGGCATAAAGAAGATCGAAATGCAGTTCCTCCCCGACGTCTATGTCACCTGCTCGTCATGCGGCGGAAGGAGGTTCAACCGCGAGACTCTGAGCGTCCTCTACAAGGGGAGAAGCATCGCCGACGTCCTCGAAATGACCGTCGAGGAGGCATGCACGTTCTTCAAGCCCATCCCGCCTCTGCACAGGAAACTCAAGACTCTGCTCGAGGTCGGACTCGGCTACATACATCTGGGACAGCCCGCCACGACTCTCTCCGGCGGGGAGGCGCAGAGGGTGAAGCTTGCGACAGAACTCTCGCGCATCCCGCGTGGACACACGCTCTACATACTTGACGAACCGACGACAGGCCTTCATGTGGACGACGTGAGCAAGCTGCTCGAGGTCCTCCACAAGCTGAGAGACCTCGGCAACACCGTTCTGGTTGTCGAGCACAATCTGGAGATAATCAAGACGGCGGACTGGATAATGGACCTCGGCCCGGAGGGCGGTTCAGCCGGAGGAGAAATCGTCGCGGAAGGCAGCCCTGAGGACGTCGCCAGAAACAGGAAGTCCCACACCGGAGCGTTCCTGAAACATTTTTTCAAAAGCTAGATTCTGGAAAGTCCGTGAAGCGGACGCCAACGATCTGACAGCGCGGCAGATGTCCCTCCCGGAATGTATTGTCCAGACACGCAGGGAGCTGTGTCATTCCACGTAGCGGATGGAGATCAGATCACTATCTTGTTCAGCGGATACTCCACTATGCCCGTTGCGCCGGCCTTTTTCAAGTCGGGGATGAGGTCTCTGACGATGAATTCA
>CAZGJP010000323.1:0-3418 GCA_964526605.1 uncultured Lentisphaera sp. | reverse complement strand
CGCCGGCCGGACGCGTCTTCAGGGGTTCCCTGCGGGTTTTCACCTCGACGAAGCAGATTGTGGAGCCGTCGAGCGCGACGATGTCGATCTCGTCCTTGTTGCGCCTGTAGTTGCGGAGGAGGATCTCGCATCCCTTCGAGCGTAGGAACTCGCAGGTATTGTCCTCTCCGCGCCTGCCGACCCTGAGGTGTCCCGCCCTGAGAACTTTGAAATCCAGGGGCATGGCCATCAGATTATCTTGCAGGTTCTGATCTCGAATGGGCGCATCCTGATCTCGACCCCGTTTGCGCATCGTTGAGGGCTGCCTGTGTTCTTCCATTCCATGATGTCGCATTCGACAATTTTTGCGGACCGATCGGCGAATTGCAGAGTCGCCGAAGAATTCCGGCCTTTCGTCTCGACCAGGCGGATCACGTGGCAATTCTCCTTCTCCGCCCTTTTCATGACCTCGATGGAGACCGAGCCGTCGCCGGATGAAATCCAGCATGGCGCCTTGACCCCCTTTCCAGAGCGTTTGTCGAAGAACGCCACGCCCATGTTTAGCGAAGCGGCCTCCGAGATCACATCGGATTCGACGAACGCCCCCTTGTGCGGCAGCAGGCTGTAGGTGAGCTCGTGTATTCCGACGTCCGCGTCGGGGTCCGGCTCGGTCGGGGATCTGAGCAGGTTCAGGTCGATCACGTTGTCCTGTATCTTGTGGCCATACTTGCAGTCGTTGAGGAGGGCCACGCCATAGTCCTGCTCGGATATGTCGGCGTATCTGTGGGCGACCACCTCGAACTTGGCGAAGTCCCAGCCTGTGTTCCTGTGGGTGGGTCTCCTGAGATATCCGTATTGTATCTCGAAGCTGGCCTCCTCGCTCCTGATGGCCACCGGGAACGAGACCCTGAGCATCTTGTGCTTCTCCCTCCAGTCCACCTTGGTCCTGAAGTCAAGCCTCCTGCTGTCGGACGCGAGGAATATTTTCTGCTCTATCCTCGAGTTCCCTATCTCGAGAACGAATTTCAGTCCCGATCTGACCTCGCCGGAAGGGAGGGCTTCGGCCTTCACGGCTTTTGCGTTGGAGAGAGCGGATTTCTCGTAGTGGAAGTCTATGTCCCAGGCATCCCAGTTGTTTGGGATGTCGGTGTACAGGGTGAAGAGGTTTCCTTTTCCGCCCTTGTCGAGCAACTCCCGCCTGCATCCCTTGTCGAATATCCGCTTCAGTGTCCCGTCTTTCGCGAACTCGTAGCATATCAGTGCGTTTTCCAGGCGCAGTCCGGCTGCGCCGTCCGGCGCCTTCGCCTTCCGTGCAGATCCGGTCTTCTTCAAAGTGACGAAGCTGTTGCCTTGGACTGCGATTTTCGCGACGGCTGTTCCGTCCTCGATCTGGACCGGGACCTGTTTGCCGTTTTCGTCCTCGAGGCCGCAGCGGACTTCATCCGGCAGTTCGACCACGCCGTTGAATTCGGTGGAGAGGCAGTTTGCGACCACGACGGAGTTCCTGTCGTCCTTGAATATGGATCTTGCGGCGTCCGAGACGATCTGGTCGCAATCCGCGATGCATTCGTCGTGCTGCCGCCAAGTGTCCTGGTATACGCCGTGGATGCTGGATCCCGGGAGTATGTCGTGGAACTGGTTGACGAGCAGGGTTTTCCATATCCTGTCCAGTCGCGCGATCGGATATTTTGCGATTGGCATGCAGGAGCATATGAACTCGGCCATTCTGAGTTTATGCTCCAGTTTCCTGTTGCCTTTCTTGGCTCTCGCCTGAGTCGTGTATGTCCCGCGATGGACCTCGAGATAGAGTTCTCCGACCCATCGTGGGAGCTCGTCCTTGTGGCGCGCCATCCTGTCGAGGCAGTCCTGGGCCTTCTCGAACTTGACCTTCGGGACGCCTAGGACGTCCGCGAGCCTGATCCCCCTTTCGATGAATTCCTCTTTTGGGCCTCCCCCACCATCGCCGATCCCGAAGAGGGTGAGGAATTCGTCGAGGACGGCGTTCTCCCGCAGGTTTTCCCTTGCGAATGCCAGTCGTTCGGGTTTCATGCATGAGTTGTAGGTGTTCTCCGGGGGGAAGTGCGATATCACCTCGCTGCCGTCTATCCCCTGCCAGACGAAGGTCGTGTGGGGGAACTTGTTGAACTGGCTCCAGCACAGCTTCTGCGTGACGAAGAAGTCCACGCCGCTTTTCCGGAGTATCTGTGGGAGGGCGGCCGAATATCCGAAGACGTCCGGCAGCCATAGATTCCTGACGTCCACGCCGAACTCGTCCATGAAGAAGTTCTTCCCGTGGAGGATCTGGCGCACGAGCGATTCTCCGCTGGTGATGTTGCAGTCGGCCTCCACCCACATTGCGCCCTGCGCCTCCCAGCGGCCGGCCTTCACCATGCGTTTGATCTTCTCGTATAGGGCGGGATAGTGGGTCTTCGTGAATTCGTAGTGCTGCGCCTGGGATGCGCCAAATATGTATCCGGGATATTTCTCCATCAGTGTTATCTGGCTGGCGAAAGTCCTTCCGCATTTGCGTATCCCCTCGCGGACCCGCCATAGCCATCCGGTGTCTATGTGGGCGTGGCCGACCGCGCTTGTCGAAAGATCCAGATCGGTGGCCTTGCGTTCCAGCTCGGGCCTCAGAATCGCCATCGCCTTGATTGCGTTGGCCGGGTTCTCCGCGAAGGCGTCAATCGCGTCGTTCGCCGCCTTGATGGCCCGGGCCTTCCTCACGCTGCCAGGCGCGGACAACTTGGCTATCCCGCATATGAGATCCATGTCGAGCCAGAGATCATACACGTCGCGGTTGAACACGCATATGCGCATCTTGTTCGCGACGGCGGAGAATGTCCCGTGGCGCTTCGGATCGGCCGGGTCGGCGTCTGGCCTGCGGTTCACTCCGAATAGCGCGTTGCCGACGGCCTCGACCCATAGACGGACCTTCTCCCCGCCCTTGCATTTTTTGAAGAGATAGCAGATGTCCTTGTTGTAGTCGGCCTGGAAGACGGAGCCGTTGGTTATGCTCTGGAAGGGGACTCCCTCGCTGTCGAATATGAGCCCCTCTCCGGTGAGTTCTATCTGCGCGACAATTTCCTTTCCGGCCCATTGCTTCGGGACGGACGCGTTCAGCTCGAACCATGCGCAGTCCCACTCGGCGCCCCATTTCTGTCCCTCTTTTATCTCCTTGTATTCCAGCTTCTTATGCTCCGGGAACTTCAGCATATCGTCGGTCCGTGCGAATTTCGCGGACATGGGCGAGTGCTCTCCCAGTATCATCCCGCCAAGTCTTTTCCAGAAGAGATCCATGCGGATCGTCAGCATTTCAATTTCCTTTTCCTTCATATTGGAAACTCCAGTTTTGTTGTTGAAGCGGATAAGTTGGCTTTCCTTCTGCGCTTTTCAAACCGGGAATCGGCTTTCTTGATTTTTCCTGGAGCGGGTCTAG
>CAZGJP010000322.1:1390-3420 GCA_964526605.1 uncultured Lentisphaera sp. | reverse complement strand
GGCTGTGAACTCCAACTTTGAAATCAGCTCATTGGGGCAATTTTGAAATTGCCTCAGCTAACAAAGGGAAGAAAGGAATCTTCCTTCCCTCCGTTTCCTCCTTGTAGAAATCCTGAATATCGAAATCCTGATTTTCTCCAGACCACTTGCATTCTCGCATCCCCGGTGATAGAATATCACGTTTGTTTAAGTCGGCCTCGGCCTTTCACACGTGGCCCATGTGGACGGAACCCCGAAAAAGGAGCGACAGATGCAGGCTGTTATGGAAGTCTTCTCCGGCGATCTCAAGTATTATTGGATGCTTGCCGTGTTAGGTTCATGCGTGTTTCTGATTCAGACTCTCCTCATGCTGATATTCGGCCATGGCGGCGATGCTGATGTGGATGTCGGCGGAGATTTCGACGCCGGAGGCCACGTCGACACCGGATTCGGCGACTTCCAGCTCTTCTCCATCAGATCCATAATCGCGTTCATCACCTTCTTCGGATGGGGCGGCGTCATCTATGGAAATGGCGGATGGCCGGGATTCATCGTGGCATTCGTGTGCGGACTCCTCATGATGTTCGTCACCGCGCTCGGCATTTTCTACCTGTTCAAGCTGCAGCAGAGCGGAAACATATACGCCGCCGACATGCTTGGAAAGACAGGCTCGGTCTACCTCAAGATCCCGGCAGGACGCTCCTCGACAGGCAAGGTCACGGTCTACACCGGAGCGGGCACACGGGAGGTTCTCGCCGTCGCCGACATCGAAATACCCAACGGCGCGTCCGTCAAGCTCGTCTCCCAGATAGACCAAAATAAATTTCTAGTGGAAAAAATATAACCCAAGCATAAAAAAAAGGAGACTCGAAATGAATTCGAACTCGATGGCCCCCCTGATCGCATTCTTCCTCATCGCCCTGGTCTTCGTCTTCTTCACACTCGTCATCATCCTCGTCAGCAGATACAAGAAATGCCCCTCCGACAGGATAATGGTCATCTACGGGAAGACCAAGGACAGACGGGCCGCCCGATGCATACATGGCGGCGCGGCATTCATCATGCCGGTGATCCAGGACTACGGATTCCTCAGCCTCAGGCCCATGCAGATCGAGGTGAGCCTCTCGAACGCACTATGTATCCAGAACATCCGAATCAACGTCCCCTCCGTCTTCACCGTCGGCATAAGCACCAATCCGGAGATAATGAACAACGCCGCGGAACGACTCTTCGGCCTCCACCCCGACGCAATATCGGATCTGGCCAAGGACATCATCTTCGGACAGCTCCGTCTGGTCATCGCATCAATGACCATCGAGGAGATCAACACGGACCGCGAGAAATTCCTGAACAAGATCGAGGACAATGTCGCAGCCGAACTCAACAAGCTTGGTCTTCAGCTCCTCAACGTGAACATCACGGACATCACCGACGAGAGCGGATACATCAACGCCATAGGAAAGAAGGCCGCGGCAGGCGCCGTCAACGATGCGCTCATTGATGTTGCAGTGGCGGACAAGAAGGGGCAGACCGGGCAGGCCGCCGCAAAGAGAGACCAGAGAGTCCTCGTCTCGAAGGCCAACTCAGAGGCTGCAGCAGGTGAAGCCGCCGCCAGCAGAGACCAGAGAATAGCTGTCAAGCAGGCCGAGTCCGAAGCGATAAACGGGGAGAACCTATCGGGAATCGAGATCGCGAAGTCGAACGCATTGAGGATGGAGCAGGAGGCCGAGGCCTACCGCAAGTCGGAAGCCGCAAAGCGCATAGCCCAGGCCCAGATCGAAAAGGCGGAATACGAGGCCGAACTCGAGGCGCAGAAGGCCCGCGCAAAGATGGAGATGGAAAAGCAGAACGCCGAAGTCATAGTCCCATCCGAAATACAGAAGAGGCAGATAGAGATCGCCGCAGAGGCCGAAGCCGAAAAATACAGGCGCGAGGCCAGAGGCGAAGCCGATGCCATATTCGCAAAACTCAATGCCCAGGCCAAAGGTAACTTCGAAATCCTCAAGTCCAAGGGCGCCACCACGTAACAGATCCTCAGGATCTACATCACG
>CAZGJP010000322.1:0-1380 GCA_964526605.1 uncultured Lentisphaera sp. | reverse complement strand
TCATCAACGCATGCAAGGGCGACACCGACGCAGCATCAAAAATGCTGCTCATCGAAAAGCTCGAGGAGATCGTCGGACTCCAGACCGACGCCATCAAGAACATCAAGATAGACAAGGTGACAGTCTGGGACGGCGGACAGAAGAACGCCGACGGCAAGACGACCACGGCCAACTTTCTCAGCGGAATGATGCAGAGCCTTCCGCCTCTCCACGATGTCGCGAGCATGGCCGGAATAGACCTGCCCGGATACCTCGGCAAAGTCAAGGAGAAACAGACCGCAGAAAGCCAGGCGAAGAAATGACAGGCCGGCCCGAATTTTATTAATCGTTCCATTAATCGGGTGATTGGCTGTATTGCGGGCTACTCGCCTGGGAGCTTCTCCATCGCCTTTCTGACGATGTCCCGCTGCTGCTCGTTTTCCGCCGCATCGAGCGCGCGTCGGAAGGAGGCCATCGCCTCGTTCCTCTCTCCGAGCAGCCTGTGGCACTCGGCGAGCTGGTAGTGATAGTTCACCCTCGGCCGGCCGCCCTTCGGCTCGGGAAGCGACAGGAGGAGTTCCTTCGCCTTCGAGAACTCTCCGACGCCGAGCAGTGCGGAGGCGAGCATGGTCTTGGTCTTCGAGTCGTTGAACTTGGCGCAGTATTCCTCCAGCAGCGTCCTCGCGTCGGAGAAATTGCCGTTGTTCATGAGATGATTTGAAAGATGGATGACGGCCGACTGCGAATCCGGCGCGAGATTGTAGCCCGCCGTGTAGGCAAGGACTATCTCCCCGGCCCCTGCGCCCTTGTGCTCCATCGCCTCCCCGATGGCCACGAAATCCTCGCTCCTGAGCGGAAGACTCGACGGGGCGCTCCATGTGAGCACCACCACGTAGACCAGCAGCGACAGGAGCAGCGGCATCGGGCGCTGCTGCGAATTTCGCAGCCAATGGCCGACCGAGAAGATGTAGAAGGCCGCGAAGTAGGCGAAGACAGGCAGAAGCGCAAGCCTGTAGCGCGCCAACGGCAGGAAGACTATCATTGGAGCCGATAGCGAGGCGAAATACAGGAACAATATGGAGACGCGGGGGAGCCTGGACGGCCTGGCCAGGGCAAGTAGAAATCCGGACAATCCAAGCGGGATGAGAAACATGGGCCCGACCAGCGCCTTCATCGCAGGAATCTGGTTGCGTATGAAATAGTAGTTCAGATTGTTCGGTATCTCGTAGGGGCGAATGATGTCAAGAAGCTTCGAGAGATAAGACGCCGTCCTCCGCTCCATCTCGTATCCCCCGTCGGACGCAGTCCAAACACCAAGATCGTCCTCCGGATTTATTTTCATCTGCGCCCCGGCCTTGAGCACATAGGAGACGACCGGCTTCCCCGGGAAGAAGGCTGTCT
>CAZGJP010000321.1:0-3422 GCA_964526605.1 uncultured Lentisphaera sp. | reverse complement strand
AATCGGCCAAAACCGCCTTGGCACGGTTCAGATAGCTCTCGCTTTTGCGAAATTCACTGAGCGAAAAAAGAACGTCGCCATACTTGAAAAGGGCAAGCCCTTTATTGTAGCCTTCTTGAGGCGTTGCGAAGCTCACGCCTTCGGCATTTCTCTCGGCATAATCAAGCATTTTCATGGCTTCGCGAAGCGAAGCGGCGGAAAATTGCGGAGCAATTTTCTCAGTGTCCAGCGCTTGCGCTGGTCGCCCGTCACGGCGACAGAGCGACATGGATGCTTTAGCATGCGCCAGCTCAAGGAAGCAAGCGAGGTGGGATGATTTGTATTGGTATGTGCTTTTAGAGGATATCTTGTCGAACTCAGAGTAAGGAGAAAGAAGATCGAGTGCCTTGTCCAGATCGCCTTGCATCCTCAATACCCCACCCATCAACGCTTTCGCCCGAAGAACCGCATCGGAGTCCTTCTTGCCCGAGGCAAATTTCCTCAATTCCTTATTCATCTGCGGGGCATCCGCCCTGCTCCACGACAAGGGCAAGCCCTTGCAACTTCGGGGTGCCGCGCATCCCTCAAGATAATATTCGCGTTCGAGGGCACGGACGGCATCAAGGTCCTTGTGCGAAGCATCTTCCTTGTCGGCAAAAGCCTGGAAAACGGCAGACACAAGAAAAATCACAATGGAAAAATGAATGACTCCTTTGGGAACCCGAAAAACACTCATTCCTTCACCGTTATCTCTTTCTTCATCTTCGCCATCAGCGCGTCGAACGCGATCTGACCTATTTCTCCTTCCTTGCGGGTCCGGACGGACAGCGTGCCGGACTCGACTTCCTTGTCTCCGAGGACGGCGATGTATGGAATTCTGGCGTTTCTCGCGTCGCGGATCTTGGCGCCGAGTTTTTCGGCGCGGAGGTCGCATTCGGCTATCAGGCCTTCGGAGCGGAGCCTTTCCATCGTCCCAATGGCCTGCTGGTGCAGTTTTTCGGTTATCGGCAGTATCCTGATCTGTTCCGGAGCGAGCCAAAGCGGGAAAGAGCCAGCGTAATGCTCCACAAGTATTCCGAAGAACCTTTCGAGGGATCCGAAAAGCGCCCTGTGCACCATGTAGGGACGGTGCTTCTGGCCGTCCGCACCGATGAAGCTCATGTCGAAACGCTCCGGCAGGTTGAAGTCGAATTGTATCGTGCTCATCTGCCATTCCCTTCCAAGCGCATCGAGAACCTTGAGGTCTATCTTCGGACCATAGAACGCACCGCCTCCCTCGTCGCTGTGGCACTCGATGCCGACGCTTGCGACCGCCTTTTTGAGGGATTCGGTCGCCTGGCTCCATCTCGATTCCTCGCCGACGGAGTCCTTCGGTTTTGTCGCTATGTAGGCTTTGATCTCCTTGAACTGGAATATTCTCCATATGTCGAGGCTGAAGCGGAGCACCTTCTCAATTTCTCCCTCGATCTGCTCCGGCGTGCAGAATATATGTGCGTCGTCCTGGGTGAAACCTCTCACGCGGAGCAGGCCGTGAAGGACGCCTCCCTTCTCGTAGCGATAGACGGTTCCGAGCTCGGCCCAGCGCAGGGGCAGGTCCCTGTATGAGCGTATGTCCGACTTGTAGACCTGTATGTGGAACGGACAGTTCATGGGTTTTATGAAATACTGGCTCTCGTCTATCTTCATCGGCGCATACATGGCGGACCTGTAGAAGTCGAGGTGTCCGCTGGTCTGCCAGAGGTTGGAGAGGCCGATGTGAGGAGTGTATATGAGCTCGTATCCGTTCCTGTAGTGCTTCTCCCGCCAGAAGGTCTCTATGGTGTTGCGGATGCGCGCACCCTTCGGATGCCAGATTATCAGCCCGGGCCCAACCGAGTCGGAGACGCTGAAGAGGCCAAGCTCCTTCCCGAGCTTCCTGTGGTCCCGCTTCTTCGCCTCCTCCATGAGCCTGAGATGCTCGTCGAGCGCCTTCTTGTCGTGGAAGCAGGTCCCGTATATCCGTTGGAGCATCGGATTCTCGTCCTTGCCCCGGTAGTATGAGCCGGCGATGGAAAGCAGCTTGAAGACCCCTATCTGGCCCGTGTGCCCGACATGCGGCCCCCTGCAGAGATCGCTGAACCCGGCGCATTCGTAGAAGCTTATCTCCTCGCCATCCGGCACGTCGGCCAGACGCTCGACCTTGTATTTCTGTCCGTCTGCTTCGAGAAGCCTCCTGGCTTCGTCGCGCGACAGGATTTTTCTCTCGAACGGGCTTTTGTCTATCACTATCCTGCGCATTTCGTCCTCGATGCGCTCAAGATCCTCCGGAACGAGGCGGTGCTCCATGTCGAAATCGTAGTAGAAACCGTTTTCCACGGACGGGCCTATGTCGAAGAGGACTCCCGGGAAGAGCCTTTTCACTGCGGCTGCCATGACGTGGGCGGCGCTGTGCCTGATTGTTTCGAGTGGGAATTGGCTCATGAGAGGAGGGAATGCGAGATGCCCCGCGGTAGCGGAATGGCCATATGCTTGATTTTGAAGCCGACTTCCATGTGGAAAAACCAATGGCTTAATTCAAAAACGCCTAATATACATCGCGCGGGTAATAAGTCAACCCTCCGGAGCAGAATATTAGAGCCAGTTGAGGATGGCAGTCAGAATCTCTTCCGGGAGAATATTCCCATGATCTCGTCAATATGCCTTCTCCATGTCAAGCCCGATACGGACGCGACCGCATTTTCAGAACATTCCCTTTTTGCCGATTCGCTGGATCCCGCGAAATTCGCAAGCTTCTCGGCCATCATTGCGCATGCTTCGGCGGTGGGAACGGTGAATCCGTTTCGCCCCTCTTCAATAAGCTCCGAGGAACCGTTTGTCCTTGTCGTGAGGACGGGAAGTCCGCAGGCGAGCGCCTCGAGACATACGTTCGCGAAAGGCTCGTAGAGGGCGGGATGCAGTAGAAGGTCTGCGGCGATGTAGCAGTCTCTGATCCGCATGGCCCTTCCTACGAATCTTAGATTCCGTTCCACTCCCATTTGCTTCGCCAGTTCCTTGAAGCTGTCAGGCCTCCCAGTTCCAACCACAATCAGGATTGCCCTTCCCTTGACGGCCTCCGGCAGCTCTTGGAGAACCCGTATCGCGTATTCGAGCCCTTTTATCTTGAAGTCCGAAGCCACGAAAAGAATGGCAAAATCGTTCTCCGATATTTCCATGCTCCTACGCATCTGGCGCCTCTCCGAAATTTCCGCAGGCCTGAATTCGCCGTGGTCAACGCCGTTCCTGACTACGAAAATACGGTCCGTGGGATATGCGAAATTCGCAATCACCTGACTCCGGGTGAGCTCAGAATTGCATATCACGGCTCCGGTGTTCGACGGCTTGAAGATCTCTCTCTCCAGCTACAAAATCCCTGAATGCCCCGGATGTAACCGATCAAGTTATTAATTGCGACATTAAAACAATTC
>CAZGJP010000320.1:0-3433 GCA_964526605.1 uncultured Lentisphaera sp. | reverse complement strand
CCCCCCAAGTACTTTGCGCCGTCCCGGCGCAAAGATGTTTGCGCGGAGACCGCGCAAACTACCTCCATTGCCGTCCTCTGTCCTCAGCACCTTGCGCCGTCCGCCCCCCCCCAAGTACTTTGCGCCGTCCCGGCGCAAAGATGTTCGCGCGGAGACCGCGCAAACCACTACATGCCGGCCTTTTTCTCCAGGACTTCCAAGGAGACCTCCTGGTATCCGCATGGCTCCATGGTGAACGACGCCCTGCCTCCGCTGAGTTTGGGAAGCGACTTGCTGAAGCCGAACATCTCCGATAAAGGAACTTCGCAGACGAGCCTCTTCACGTCGGGCAGACTCTCCATGCCCAGTATCACAGCCCTCTTCGCCTGCAGAAATCCGTTGATGTCGCCTATGTGCTGCTCGGGGGACGTTATCTCCAGCTTTACGATCGGCTCCAGTATCCTGGTCCCCGTCTTCACCGCCTTGGCCACCGCGTCGAGGGTCGCGCCGGCGACGGCCGCGTCGTTTGTGGACTCGTTCCCGGAAATATCGAGGAGCTTCGCCCTCACATAGACGAGGGGATAGCCCAGATTCCCACCCGTCTTCAGCCCGTTCATGAGGTTCTCCTCGGCGCTTCTAATCCAAGATGATGGAATCGCCTGCGCGTTCCTCATCGCGTTGGAGCTTTCCAGCCCCTCCTCCAGCCTCATCACCGGCTCGAAGCCCACACGGACCGCGGCGTAGAACCTGTTCTCCCCGATGACTCTGTCGAAAACACCGTCAATCTCGCATGGCTCCAGAAGAGTCTCCCGGTAGGCGACCTGCGGCTCGCCACTGCGGAAGTCCAGATGGAACTCGTCCCTCAGCTTGTGCGCACTGACCTCCAGATGAAGCTCGCCCATCCCGGACAATATCATCTGGCCGGTCGCCTCGCTCTTTTTCCAGAAAAGCGTCGGATCCTCCCTGCATATGGTCTGAAGCGCGAACTCGAGCCTGTCCTTGTCCTTGCTGCTCCTGGCCTCCACAGCCATCGAGATGACCGGCTCCGGAAAGACTATTCTCTCCAGAGAGACAGGCTTGTGGAGCGAGCAGAGAGTATCGCCAGTGGATGTGTTCGAGGGGCCGATGACCCCGATGATGTCTCCCGGTCCCGCCTCCTCGACTGGCTCGACGTTCCTGGCGTAGAGCCTGAGCAGCCTCTTGGCCCTGACCTTCTCTCCAGTCCGCGGATTGAGCAGCGTGTCTCCAGCCTTGATCTTCCCGCTGTAGATCCGCATGTAGAGGAGATCCCCGCTGGACGAGGCTATTATCTTGAAGACAAGGCCGCGGAATTCGGGATCGGCGACGGAGCACCCCATCTCCTCATTGGTCTTCGGATTGAACGCATGGAAGCCACCCCTTTCGGAAGGCCCAGGCAGATAGAGCAGAACCGCGTCAAGCAACGGCTGGACACCTATGTTCCGCTTCGCCGAGCCACAGAGGACAGGAACAATCTTCCCATCGAGCACCAGCCTGCGAATTTCGCGGCGCAACAGATCCTCTGAAACAGAACCGGAACCAATGAACTCCTCCGATATCGGATCGGAGAAGTCCGACAGCGACGATATCATCTCGTCGCGCCAGACCCCCGCGCTCCCGTCGCCAGCGGCGACGGGTTCCGAGACCACGGCGGAACCGTCATCTCCAGCGAAGCGAAGCGTCTTGAGGCCAACGAGATCCAGCACACCGGAAAGGGAGTCCTCCTCCCCGACCGGGATCTGGAGCGGAACCACCCTTTTCGCCGGGAACTTCCTCTTCATCTGCTCCAAGGTCCGCTTGAAAGACGCCCCGAACCTGTCAAGCTTGTTTATGAATGCGATCTTGGGGAGGGAGTATTTCTCCGACTGCCTCCACACCTTCTCGCTCTGCGCCTCGACCCCCTCCACGCCGCTGAATATCACCACGGCACCGTCTATCACGCGCAGACAGCGCTCCACCTCCGCGGTGAAGTCTATGTGCCCTGGAGTGTCTATCAGATGCACCAGATGGCTCCGCTCTCCGAGCTTCCACTCGAACGATGCCGACGCGGACACTATCGTTATCCCCCGCTGGCGCTCCTCGTCGAGATAGTCCATCACCGTGTTGCCCGAATCCACCTCGCCAAGCTTGTGCGTCTTGCCGGAGTAGTAGAGGAAGCGCTCCGACGTGCTGGTCTTGCCGGCGTCTATATGGGCGATTATGCCTATGTTGCGTATGTTCTCCGTCATCGGATCCTGCCGCTTTTCCACCCGGTATTCTAGCCTCTTTTGGAGAAAGTTCCAGCGCCTCCGTTCCGGAGCTTGCCAAAATGCGATTGGCGATGTAAAGTATTATTTTACAATTACACGAACACAATCTGCGAGGCGACATGGACTTCTCAAGCAACTACGATTCGTTCAGGAAGGCATGGAATCTTCTCTCCTTCTTCAAGTTTCCGGACACGGCCGACGCCAGAAAGGACGAGATGGACGAAGTGCCGGAAAACATCATCGCCTACTTCCCCCTCGTCGGGGCATTCATCGGATTCATGTCATACTGCGGAGCCTGGCTCCTCGAGCGCCTCATGGACGGCAAGGTTTTCTCCGCCATGCTGTCGGCCGTCATAATCACCATGGCCCTTGAGATACTGACGCTCGGGAAGGACCTCGCCACTCTGATGAACTTCCTCAAGACCTGCGCCAAGAACATGGACGCCGAGGCCGCCGTCGCGGCGATGGAGGAGAAGGACGATCTCAGGGGCGGAATATCCGAACTGGTCCTGCTCTTCTCCCTCTTCCTCCTGAAGATGATATGCATCGGCATCCTGATATACTCCGGCAACGCCCTCTGGCTGGTCGTAATGCTCTCCCTGCCATATCTCATACAGGGACTTGTCGCAACAGCACCATCTTCCGTCGTCGAAAGAGCCATACTGCCATCCGACAAGGAGACCGCGAAGACCGCCTGGATAGTGGCCGCTGTCGCATGCATCGTCGCAGGACACGCATTCATCCCGGCCGTCCTGCTGGCGCTGGTCGTATCATGGTTCTTCCTCGACAGGTTCATGAGATACTGGACGGCCCGCTTCCGCACGGTCACCGGAAAGACCGTCGGCCTGGCGGGCATCATGCTCGAATACATACTTCTCGTTCTCGGCACCATCCTCCTCGCGAAACAATAGATGAGCCTCGGGATACTAAAAACTCTCGGCAAGTCCCTGGCGCGGACGTCTGCCGCGTCTCCGGCCGACCTCCCGTGCATATTGCCCGAACTGCCACCGCCAAACGTCGACGCCGACTTCACCGTCAACTGCTTCCGCCTCGCACAGGCTTTCAAGTGCAAGCCAGACCAGCTAGCGGAGTCGGTGGAACAAACTCTGGCCTCCATGCCAGAGGTCGAGAAGGTCGGGCGCGTCAAGGCGTTCGTGAACGTCAGGATGAAACCCGGCGAACTCCAC
>CAZGJP010000319.1:0-3441 GCA_964526605.1 uncultured Lentisphaera sp. | reverse complement strand
TTGCCTATTCGGTAGGCTTCGCAAGCGTGTTCCTCAAAAACAAGGATGACAACCACTAGGAGACCAAGCACACAAAGTTGTTCTTGTGGACGGATATCCGCCGCAGGATAATCACCCCCCATTCATCACCATGAAAGCATCATATGACAATCATATCCTGGCCATTGACGAGTTCCGGATTTCCTCCGAGGAGCGTCTAGCCGCCGCGGAACGGCTCGCGGAGGAATTCACCCCGGACATGTCCGCCGTATGCGAGATAGATCTCCACTGCCATTCCTTCTGCTCCGATGGTTATCTGTCTCCGGCAGGAAAAGTCTTCGAGGCCTTCAGACGAAAAATGAAGGCGGTCGCGGTGGCCGACCACGACCTCTTCGACGGACAGGCCGAGGCGATAAGAGCTGGGGACATATTCGGCGTGGACGTTATCCCGGCGGCTGAATTCTACACGGACCGTCCGGGAATCGAGATAATCGCGCACTTCCCGGAAAAAAGCGATTTTCTCCGGAAGCTCCGCTCCGGAATATTCGATCCCGTCGTCGAGGAAATCCGCAGGGCGAAGAAAAAACAGCTCGAGGGAATGATATCGAGAGTGCCGGAATGCATGGCGAAATTCGCTTTGGAGGCTGAAATCACATCCGACGACGTGGACAAGTTCGTCCGAAACGGAGTCAGCACCAAGGGCGACATCAGCGTGATAATGTGGCAGAAATACGGCCCCGAACTCCGCAGGCGCGGGGTGGCGGCCGACGTGAAGGACTTCCAGGCAAAATACACCACGAAGGCGGACATGCTCGATCTGCCACTCGAAACAAGCCTGGACCTGAGCCCGTCCGCCTTCGTCTCCCGGATCATCTCGTGGGGCGGACTCCCCGGACTCTCGCATCCGACGGAACTCAGGAAAAAAGAGGGGATTGACAACGCCGGCCTGACCGAACTCCTCGAACTCCTCTCCGGAAAGGGCCTGCAGACAATCGAGGTTGATGGCTGGCGCAACGCAAGATGCCCCGAGACCGGACTCCAGCAGACGGAACTCTTCGACAAAATCCGTCTCGAATGCAATTCAAGGCATCCGGAGCGTCCTCCCTTGCTTTTCACGAACGGTTCCGACGACCACAACCAGCCGGGCGAAGGCCTCGAGCTCGGATGCGGGAGGGACCGAAACCTGCACCCGGAGTTCGGACGATACGAGAACGTCATGGCCTTGCGCAAGAGACAGAGGAATATTCTGGATAAAAGGAGATGGAATTGATGACTGGAAAATTTGTCGCGCTGGACGTGGGCAACTGCTGCATATCGGTGAGCAACGACGAATGCCTCAAGAGATTGGGGCTGGAAAGCATCGACCAGGTTCCACAGGATTTCCTGCAGACCTGTGCGATGCTGGAGTGCGGCATGATCTCCACCCGGGACTGGCTCCGCGAATTTCGCAAGGCGACCGGGGAGCGCTTCTCCGAGAGAGAGCTTGTGGACGCCTGGAACTCGATAATCGGCGAGGAGATTCCAGGCATGGCCGAGACCCTGAAGGAAATCACCTCCGGGGGCACGCGCGTCATCTTCCTCTCCGACACTTCGGAGATCCACATCAAGTATGCGATACTCAAGATGTCGCTGGCCGCATATGTGAGCGGTGCCGTCTACAGCTACGAGGTCGGGGCGAGAAAACCATCGGAGAAGATCTTCCGCGCATTCGAGGAAAAATACGCCAGGCCGATACTCTACGCCGACGACAAGCCGGAAAACATCGCCGCCGCGGCCGCCCTCGGCTGGAACGCCCATCTCTTCAGGGATTCCAACGGATTCATGGAGGCGTTCAGGGCCGTCGAGGGCTGAAGCGGGAGTCCGCTGAACGTCTACGGATGAACCGGTTCCGCCCTTGTCACAACGTCGTCTCCGAAGCATTATAAAAAACGTAAAATATATTTGACAAAAACCAATTCTATGATAATTATATATTGCACAATCTAAAATGGGGCGAGCCATGCAGACGGACAAGACAAAAATACTGTTTCCGAAGACGTTGTCGCTTCTCGAATCGCTGGGAGAGAACATAAGGCTTGCACGTCTTCGCAGGAAGATTTCGTCCTGTCTGCAGGCGGAAAGGGCGGGGATAAGCCGCCCAACGCTTTGCATGATCGAAAAGGGGGCTCCATCCGTATCTCTAGGAAGTTACGTGCAGGTTCTTGTTGCGATGGGGATGGAGAAGGATCTGCTCAAGGTCGCATCCGACGACGATCTTGGCCGCAGGCTTCAGGATATGGCGCTCCCGTCGAGAAGGAAAGCCTCCAGAAGGGGGCGCTGACGATGAAGGTATCGGCTAAACGCATTCATGTATATGCCGATTGGGCCGGAGATGGAAGGCCTGTGAAGATGGGCTGGCTGGATGTCAATTGTGTCCGCGGGAAGGAGATGTTCTCGTTTGAGTTCGATCCGGACTGGCTCAAGACCAAGAACGAATGCATCCTGGACCCCGACTTGTATTTTTTTGCGGGGAGGCAGTATCCGGGGGCGGGGAAGGCAAACTTCGGAGTCTTCCTCGATTCATCGCCGGACAGGTGGGGGCGCCAGCTCATGCGTCGCCGCGAGGCCATACTTGCAAGGCGTGAAAGACGGGCGGTCCGCCGACTTCTCGAATCCGATTTTCTGCTTGGAGTCCATGATGCCACAAGGATGGGAGCCTTGCGCTTCAAGCTGGACGATTCGGGCGGATTCGCAAGAGCGGACTCGGAGCTTCCGGCCCCTCCGTGGGCATCGCTGCGCGAACTGGAATCAGCATGTCTTCACATCGAGGATGAATCCGATGATGGCGGCGAGAGCGACAAATGGCTTCTGATGCTTCTTGCACCGGGTTCGTCTCTTGGCGGAGCAAGGCCAAAGGCGAATGTGCTGCACAATGATGGCAGTCTGTGGATCGCAAAATTCCCGCGCACGGCGGACAGTTTCAACATGGGTGCATGGGAGATGCTGACACACAGGTTGGCGGAACGCGCCGGACTAAAGGTTCCTGAAACCCGTCTGGAAATGCTGTCGAGAAAGGGCGGGACCTTCATGAGCAGGCGTTTCGACAGGCAGGGCGGAGCGCGAATACATTTCGCTTCAGCGATGACATTGCTCGGACGCATGGACGGAGAGAATCACGAAGGCGGATGCAGCTATCTCGATCTTGCGCAGTTCATCGTCCGGCACGGAGCGAATCCGGCGGATGACTTGGAGGAACTGTGGAGGCGCATCGTCTTCAACATCGCGGTTTCAAACACCGACGATCATATGCGCAACCATGGTTTCCTGCTCACAAGAAAAGGATGGACTCTCTCTCCAGCATATGATTTGAATCCAAATCCTGTAGGAGCAGGCCTCTCCATGAATGTTTCGGACGATGACAACTCCCTTGATCTTGACCTGGCCATGTCGGTCCCCCCCCACTACCGGAAACCCACCCCAAGG
>CAZGJP010000318.1:0-3444 GCA_964526605.1 uncultured Lentisphaera sp. | reverse complement strand
GACTAGGCCGTCATGAAGTCTCTCGTCGAGGCTGGCGTGGACTTTTTCAGGGTGAACCTGTCCCATGCCGACAGGGAGCTTCACCGCAGGACTATCCGGGACGCGAAGGAGAGCGGGGTGAAGGTGATGATTGATCTTCCCGGCCCCAAGATAAGGATTTCCGGCTCGAACTCCCCCCTTCCGATGGACTTGAAATGCGGCGCTTCAGTCCTACTCGCCGCATCTGGAGCGGACTTCCATCCCTCCATCCCAAGCCTTTCCCTCTCGGTCCCTGTTGACTTCTCACGGGCGAGAGAGGGCATGAGGATATTGATAGACGACGGGAAGCTGGAGCTTGTCGTGAAGGACGTCTCGACGAGAGGGCTTACCGCGGAAATGCTGTCGGACGGAGCCATCTTGCCGAGGAAAGGCGTGGCTTTCTCGGAGGACCTCACGGATCTGCCACCCCTGGTGGACGACGACAGAACGGCTCTGCGTGAACTCGCAGGAGAGCCGTTCGACATGGTCGCAGCGTCCTTCGTCAGAAACGCCAGATGCATCATGGAATTGCGCAAGGAGCTCGAGAAGCATGGATGCGGAGCCGACATAATCGCGAAAATCGAGGATCCCTCCGGAGTCGCCAACATGGATGAAATCGCGAAATGCTCCGACGGGATCATGGTGGCAAGGGGCGACCTGGGCGTGTGCACCCCCATCGCCGCACTCCCGATACTACAGAAGCGAATGGTCGCAGTAGGCGTCTACTATCGCAAATTCGTGGTGGTCGCCACGCAGATGCTCGAGTCGATGACGGAAAGCCCCTTCCCGACACGGGCGGAGGTGACCGATGTCGCCAATGCCGTGTTCGACGGGGCCGATGCCGTCATGCTTTCCGGCGAGACCGCCGTGGGCAAGTACCCTTTGCGCACCGTCGAGACGATGGCGAGGATAATCGGTCACGCTGAGGATGCGATGAAAACGGGGCTCAAGGCGGTTCTCTAGCCCCGTCTTCCGCCGGTCAATGGGCTTCGAGGAGCGTCTCCGCATGCGCACGCCGCCCGCATGGGTTGATCCAATTGTAAAATCGGCTTTCCGAGATAGGGTAATTGCCATCATCAAGGATTTGAAAGGAATGCTTACGGTTTATCTGAGTCTTGCAATGGTCTTTGCGGCGACCGCCTGCGGGGCGTATTTCCTGTTCGCCCATGTTCTTGGGATTGGCTCGCTGGAGCACAAGGCCGGCTCGGCGATGGCGCGAAGGCTCTCGAGCGTTTACATCGTCGTTCCCCCGGAGAACGTGATGCTGATCGCGATACTCCTCTCGTCCTTCCTCTTCCTCCTCGGCTTCTTCCTCGCAGGCAGAAACGTGGTCGCGGGGCTGACATTCGGATTCATCATGGCCGTATTCGGGTTCTTCATCCCGCACGTGGTGATCACCAGGATAGTCGAAAAGCACCTCCAGAAACTCAACGAGGAACTGCCTCCATCCCTCGAGATGCTCTCAAGCTCCCTCAGGGCCGGACTGACACTGCGCCAGGCCATCGAGAGAAACCTCGACCGCCTGCCGGAAACCGTCGCCCAGGAGTTCGGCATCGTCATATACGAATGCAAACTGGGAAAGAGCCTCAACGAGGCCCTCGACAACTTCGCCGACAGGACCGGCCTGATGGACGCCAAGCTGACCGCCATCGCCTCCGAACTCTCGCTCAGACACGGTGGAAACCTCTCGGAGAATTTCCAGAATCTCGCCAAGCTCATACGCGAGAGATACATCTTCCAGAAAGAGGTGGCCGCACTCACCGCCGAAGGACGGATGCAGGCAGTCGTCATGACAGCCCTGCCTTTCGCGATACTGGTCCTCATGACCCTGATCCGCAGAACCGAAATGCTCGAGTTCCTCGCGTCCCCAGTAGGCATCGGATCCGTCGCGACAGTCTTCGTGATGCAGGTGCTCGCATACATATGGATAAACAAGGTGGTGAGCATAGAAGTCTGAAGAGAAAGAGACCGAGCTACAAGTTGCAGAACGCAGGATGCAGGATACAGGATGCAGGATACAGGATGCAGGATACAGGATGCAGGATACAGGATACAGGGGGCAGAGGACAGAGGCTTGCCCGCCTCTGGCGGGACAGAGGACAGAAAACAGAAATGGAGAACCGGCTTGAACGTGTTAACGGCGAACGCTGAACGGATAAGCGGAGTTTGAAACGAGGTATTGCTGATGAACATGAGTCCGATGATGATCGCGGTCTTGGGCGCTGCGGCCGTGGCGCTTCTCGCCTATGCGGCGTTGAATGCCTACCTCAACTCCGCCCGTGGCGGGATGTCCGACTTCGAGTCGCACCCCGCGGACGGAGCGTCCCTGCTGCTGAAAGACATTCTCGCCCCCCTGGCGTCGATCGTCTCGGGAATGCACGATTCTCCGTCGGCCTCGAAGGAGCTTTCCGAATACAGGCGTCTTCTGATCTCCGCGGGTGGCTTCGCCGGCCTCAACGCCGCCGAAATCTATTCCCTGAAGATAGTCATGCCGCTGGCATTCGCGATTTTCGCAGTCCCGGCCTGCGTGCTCCTCAAGCTCGATATGGGGATAGCCTCCCTCTGCGTGGTCTTCTTCGCCGTCCTCCTCTACTTCTATCCGGCCACGGCCCTCAGGCAGAAGGCCGAACGGAGGAGAAGCCTCTTCGTCAGACAGCTTCCTGGCGGCCTGGACATATTGAAGATCGCCGCCGATGCCGGCCTCGACTTCCAGAAGTCCATCAGTTATCTGGTTGACATCTACGTCCCCGGGCCGGTGAGGGAGGAGTTCTCCGTTTTCCAGAGGGAGATAAAACTCGGCGTGCCGGCGACCGACGCCCTCGTGAATGTCGCGCACAGGATCGGAGCGCCGGAGGCGGCGACAGTCTTCATCTCCCTCTCGCAGGCCGTCGAGATGGGAACCAGCGTCTCGGAGATGCTCGGCGACACGGTCGCGGAAATCCGCAAGAAAAGATTGCTCTCCGCAGAGACCGAGGCGCAGAAAACAGTGGTGAAGATAACATTCCCGCTGTTATTTCTCATCCTCCCGGGTATATTCATTGTCTTGCTCGCTCCTATGATAAAACCAATAATGCAGGCATTCGCAGGATTCTAGAATGAAAGCCACCGCAAAGCAGCAGATGACAAATCCGGCCGTAAAGGCAATGACCGCCGCCCTCCTCGCCGTCTGCGTCTTCGCCTTGCTATATCTCCGCGCACAGAAAATCGCCGCCGCCAAGGCTCCCAAGGACTCGGCGGTCCGTCTCTCCTCGGACATCGTGGACGTCATTTCTCCGGCCGGATGGGTGTCCACGCAGGCCGGCGACAGCTTCAAGTTCACCAATCCCGACGGATCCTTCATCATACTGGACGCGGAGAGGAATGGGAGGAATGCCTTCTCGCCTCTCGACAGGTCATGCCCGCAGGCGGCCATGCTCTTCCGCGATG
>CAZGJP010000317.1:0-3456 GCA_964526605.1 uncultured Lentisphaera sp. | reverse complement strand
GACAAGAGAGTGCGATATGTCCGCTTTGCGGTGATGCCGGGCTCAAGCGCAGGCTTCTGTCTGCGGACGGCCGCGGGTGTCATGTCTGCGGAGGGTGCTCTCTGATTTTTGCCGATGCCGGCTGTCATCTAAGTCTTGATGATGAGATGCGTCGCTATGTTTGCCACGAGAACAGCATTGAGAACGAGGGTTATGTTTCATTTCTGAATCAGATCATAGAGCCTGCGCTTCGGCATCTAAAGGCTGGGATGCGAGGTCTTGATTACGGCTGCGGTCCGGGGCCGACACTTTCAAAATTACTAGAGAGACGCGGTTTCGCCTGCGACAACTACGATCCGCTTTTTCCAAAGGATGAATTGAAGCCACCATACGACTTCATCTTCTCGACGGAATGTCTGGAGCATTTCAGGAAGCCGAGGGAGGATATTGCCTTCATGCTGGACCTTCTTGCCTCTGGCGGGATTCTCGCGGTGATGACGGAGTTGTGGGTTTCCACGGAGGAGTTTTCGAAATGGCATTACGGCAGGGACTCGACCCATCTTTCATTCTACAATGCCAGGACTCTGGACTATGTCAGGGATCATTTTGCCTTGTCCGTGCTTTGGCGGGATGGACGCAGATGTGTGATATTCCGGAAGCGGATCTAAAAAAAAATGCCGGAGAAATTCTCCGGCATTGAAGACAAGGCTTGGTGGGACCAGGTTATTTCTTCAATCCCTTGAAGATGCCCTTGTATCCCTTGACATTGAAGGTGATCTTTTCGTAGACAATGTAGTTCTTGGATTCGATCGTGTATCTCGGTGCAATGATCACGTCGGCCCCATTCGCCTTGCATGCTGCGTAGGCGGCGGCGGCCTTTCCTTCGGCCATTGTGTTGCCGAATATGTTGAGTCCGGCGTTGGCGCCTTCGTTTCCGGCGTATGTGACTCCGTCGGCGAACTTGTCGCATCCGGTCTTGAAGAAGAGAATTCTTGTGATGACCGCTGTCCCGGTGATTTCATCTCCGGCTTCCACGACCGGCGTGACTGGTGTAGTGAGCTGGACCAGAAGTGGCGCGCTCCACTGGCTTTCGTGGACTGTCGAACATCCTGACATCGCCGCTACGACGGCGATTCCGCAGATCAATGCCGCGATTTTTCTCATTGCTCTACTCCTTTTTTGGGTGGTTTGGGCTCGAAGCCTTGTCTAAGGGAGAGTAAGGTAACGCATCAAATGTGAAAGTAAAGCCCTCATTGGCGAAGCGGATGACGAAATCATCTGTTGTCTGCGGTGCTCTCCTTCCAGTCGTCGGTTCTGAATGGCGATGCCGGAAGGCCGGCGGAGTTGAACAGGCTTGCCGGCGGATTGTTCGCCCAGGCGTAGCGCGCGGAGACCGGATTAGGAACCTCCGGCGAGCTTGCGACGACCTTGTCTGCCTCGATTGTCGCCTCGGCGCTGTGGAAGACCTTGTCCTCGCCTGCGATCACGAACCCGGCGAGCTTGTTGTCGCCGGATGAAGACTTGAGTCCGTCCGCAGCATGGTCGAATGATATGACCGCCTTTCCGTCCTTGAATTCGGCGTTCCTGAGGAGGGGGCCGGAGAAGACTATGTCCTCTCCGTGGACAAGTTTTTTCGCCCATAGCGCGAGGCGCCTGCCGACGTCCTGTTTGTTCTTCGGGTGTATGTCCTTCGCATCTCCGATGTCTATTATCACGGCCATACCGGTATTCGGGACGTTCTTCAGTGTCAGCGACTGGGCCTCGCGCAGTTCGGCCCAGGCGCTTGGCTCGTATTTGTCCTTTCTTTCCATGAAGTTTGCGAGCTGGACGTTGAGGAATGGTTTTTCGCCTCCTCCCCAGAGTTCGCGCCAGCAGGCTATCATGTCGGGGAGAAGTTCGCGATACTGGTATGCCCTGCCGGCGTTTGACTCGCCCTGATACCAGAGGAATCCTCTGATTCCATATGGGGCGACCGGGAATATCATGGCATTGTAGAGCGAGGATGCCCTTTGGCAGGGATGAACCGGCTTGCGCGGCTCTTTCACCTGCTTTTCGATGAAGTAGCGCCATTCGCCGTGGAGCGGAATTTCGCTCGTTTTTCCGTCGTGTGCGGTGACATGCAGTTTCATCTGTTCGGCGTTTCCTGCAAAGCCTCCTCCTCCGAAATGGTCGAAGACCCTCACGGCCACGATGTTGTCTCCATTTCTCAAAAGTTCGACGGGGACGTTGTAAACCCGTGGCACGGTCCAGTGATTCTCCGTAGTGGAGGTGGTTCTTCCCAGTTCGACCCCGTTCAGATGCGATATGTCGAAGTCGTCGATGGGGCCGAGGCTGATCTTGGCCTCCTTGATTTTCTCCCTCAGATCGAGGTTGAACGTCTTTCTGAACCAGAAGGCGCCATCCACCTTCAGGTTTACCGGGGCTTTTTCCCATATCTGCGGGAGCTTCATTTTCTGCCAGGAGGCGTCGTCCAGGCCGGGTTCCGCGAATTTCGCGGCCTCCGCGGATATGCCTTCGTCCTTGATGTATTCGTCTCTCTTCTCCTCCTCGCGGATGCTCGCCTCGATCTTCTGGAATTCGTCCATGTCGGCGGGGATGGCCTTGGCCCTCTCAAGTATCGGCGCATAGAGGTCTTTCTTCTCAAGCGCGGCTTTCGGCATCCAGGATTCTATCGGTGTGCCGCCCCAGGCGCTCTCGATGATCCCGACGGGGATTTTCCTCGAAGAATGCAGTTCCCTGGCGAAGAAGTATGCCACGGCGGAGAGTCCCGGGACGCTCTTGGGCGAGATCTTCACCCATTGTCCTTCGGCAAGTTCATCGAGGGGGGCCTTTGCGACCTTGTTGAGGAGCTTGAAGAATCTGATTTCGGGATATTCCGCGTTCTTCATCTCCTCCGCGGCGTTTGCGCTGCTTGCAACGGTCCATGCCATGTTCGACTGTCCGGAGGCGAGCCATATTTCTCCGACAAGCACGTCTGCGATCTGCTTTTTCTCCTCGCCGCAACGGATGATCAGTTCGCCCTTGTCTCCATTTGCGAAGGGGCCTATCTTGAGCGACCATTCTCCATTGGCGTCGGCCGTGGTGGTTTTCGTTTTTCCGTTGAATTCGACGGACAGCTCCGTCCCGGCCTGTGCAACGCCCCATACGGCGACATCCTCTCCGGCCTGGAGCATCATGCCGTCGGAGAAGAGGGGGCTCAACTTGATTTCCCCCAAAAGAGCGGTGGAGAGCAGAAGCGAGCAGATAGCCAAGATCGTCTTCATGAAAAGACTCCTTTTTTTTGAGGTCTGGCGCACGATCCGATACAATAACGGGGCTAATCCTATGGTCAAATCCGGTTTTGCGGAAATTCAGGCATGGTGGCAGCAAAGCCATGCCTCCAACGCGACGGTGCAGGTTTGTCTGTTGGATCTTTAGTGGATAAGTCTTGACATGGCATGATTCGCGGACTAGACTATGGCCATTGGTTTCAAATTT
>CAZGJP010000316.1:0-3466 GCA_964526605.1 uncultured Lentisphaera sp. | reverse complement strand
GTCCGAGAAGCCGTGAATCGTCGGGCAGCCGCGCGACAGGCCCCCGCATCTTCTCTATGCTGCGCCAAAGTGCAAGCGCCTCCCTGCCGACAAGACTGAAATATATGAAGCCCCAGGAATCGGAAGCGGGAGGCAGATAATACCTGTGCTCGTGGGGAACATGCACCATGAAGGCCGTCCCGGGGGGAAGATCGTGGACACGGCCTTCCCAATCAAGCCGGCCGCAGCCCGAAAGCGTGCATTGGAAAATGCAGAACTCTTTCGACCCGCGCTTGAGCCCATTCCAACTGTATGACCGCGACGTCTCCAGATTGTAGCCGCAGCCGGAGATCATCACATGCAGAGGAACTAGCCTCGCCCCGGGAAATATCGGAGCGAAGGAGCCGTATCCCGCGTTTTTCAGAGCCTTGAGCATGAAATTACCACCAATAGCACTTATTTATCATTTTTCCAGTTTGAATAATATAGCACCATGAAGCATTATATTCACATTGCTTATAATTAAAAAACATAAAAGGAGAAAGAAAAGATGGCCAAGATCGCATTCATAGGTGCGGGCAGTTTCGGATTCACCAGGACTCTCGTCAAGGACATCATGACCTACCCGCTGCTGCAGGACAGCACCATCGCGCTGATGGACATCAACAAGGAGCGCCTCGAATACACGACAAAGGCTGTCAACAAGATAGTCGCGGCAGGGAAATATCCCGCCAAGGTCGTTTCCACTATGGACAGGAAGGAGGCTCTCAAGGGTGCCGATGCCGTCATGTGCACCATCCTTGCCGGCGACGTGGACGTCTGGCAGCACGACATCAGGATTCCCAAGAAATACGGCGTGGATTTCAACGTCGGCGACACCAGAGGGATAGCCGGCATCTTCAGGGCCCTGCGCACCATCCCGGTCATGCTCGACATATGCAGGGACATCGAGAGGCTCTGCCCCGACGCCCTCATGCTGAACTACACCAACCCGATGGCCATGCTCTGCAACGCCATGCAGAGGACCACAAGCGTCAATGTCACTGGTCTCTGCCACAGTGTCCAGGGTATGCCATGGACCTTTGCGAAATGGCTGGGAATTCCCTCCGACGAGATAGACTACCTGTGCGCGGGCATAAACCACCAGGCTTGGTATCTCGATCTCAAGCACAAGGGGGAGGACATCTATCCCAGAATCAGGAAGATCGTCCGCGAAAACAAGAAGATATTCAACGAGGAGCCGGTCCGGAACGAGATGTTCCTGCAGCTCGGATACTACGTCACCGAGTCCAGCGGACACAACTCCGAATACAGCTGGTGGTTCAGGAAACGCGACGACCTGATCAGGAAATACTGCTCCAACGCCCCGGGCCGCGCTTGGAACCCAGGCGAATATGCATATATCCTGAAGAAATATCAGGAAAGGGAGAAGAACCGCAAATGGCAGAAGGATATCGAGAAGTGGCTCGCAGAACCGGATGTTAACCTCAAGAGAGGGCACGAATACGCTGCCTCCATTATCAACGCATGGATGGGCGGAGAAACCTATGGCTTCAACGGCAACGTCATGAACAACGGAATAATAAGCAACCTGCCCGCCGAAGCCTGCGTCGAAGTTCCCGTCTTCACATCCAGAAGGCGCATGAACTGCGTGAGGATCGGCGCACTGCCCATCCAGCTCGCCACTCTCAACAACATCAGCGCGGCGACGGAGATAATGACCGTCAACGCATCCATCTCTGGCGATCCGGAAATGGTCGTCCACGCATGTCTCTACGACCCGATGTGCGCGGCGAAGCTCTCCATGGGAGAGACCAGAAAGCTCGTCCAGGAGATGCTCAACAAGAACAAGGCATACCTGCCGCAGTTCAAGAACGTGAATGTCTCCTAGGGGCGTTTCCCGCAAGCAAAGGCGCGGAGAAGAAATCCTCCGCGCCTTTTTTCCTTTGAAAGCTCCGCCCACACGGCTATATTCAGGAAAAACGAAAAACACGGAGTGGGAAATGATATACGCGCCGATATCCAAGCTGCCATCCTTCCTCCCGGACCTCAAGTCCCTCCGCGACTACATCTCGACGCTTGACGAAAACTCCCCCCTCGGAAGGCATGGAATAGATGGCGACTCCATATACTCCGCCATCGCCGAATACGACACGAAGACTCCGGAAGACGCAGTCCTTGAATCACACCGCAAATACATCGACATACAGATCGTCCTCTCCGGAAGGGAGCTCGGAAGGATAGCCCCCTGCGACGGCCTCGAAATCATATCCGACGACCCAGCAAAGGACCTCATACTCTACCGCAAGCCTGCGAAATTCGCAGCCGAATTCACTCTCGACAGATCGGTAGTCGCGGTCTTCCTCTCCTATGATGCCCACAGCACCCAGATAATGCACGGGAAGACCCCGGAGGCGACAAAAAAGGCCGTCATAAAAGTAGAAAAAAACATTTTTGAAGATTTTTTTCGCATCGGCGCTTGACTAAGCCCCGATTCCCGTTATTTTACCAACCCCGATTGGGCGACTAGCCTCCAACAACCAAAAGGGGAGAACAGATGAACAGCTACGTGAGTCGCGTGCTCGACGGTCTGAACAAGACCTATCCGTGGGAGAAGGAATTCCTCCAGGCCGCCAAGGAAGTCCTCGAATCACTAAGCCTGGTGATGGGCAGGGAGAAGAAGTATGAAAAACACAGGATCCTCGAACGGATCACCGAACCGGAAAGGCTGATCTCTTTCAAGGTCGTATGGGTGGACGACAAGGGCGAAGTCCAGGTCAACCGCGGATACAGAGTCCAGTTCAACAGCGCAATCGGCCCCTACAAGGGCGGCCTCAGGTTCCATCCCTCCGTCAACCAGGGAATACTCAAGTTCCTCGGCTTCGAGCAGATCTTCAAGAACAGCCTGACAGGACTCCCAATGGGGGGCGGAAAGGGCGGGAGCAACTTCGACCCGAAGGGCAAGTCGGACAATGAAGTCCAGAGATTCTGCCAGAGCTTCATGAGCGAACTGTTCCGCCACATCGGACCTGACACCGACGTCCCCGCGGGCGACATCGGAGTCGGCGGTCGCGAAATCGGATTCCTCGAAGGACAATACAAACGCCTCGCCAACAGCAACGGATGCGTCCTCACCGGCAAGGGCCTCAACTGGGGCGGCAGCCTCATACGCCCCGAAGCGACCGGCTACGGCGCAACCTACTTCGCGGAGGAAATGCTAAAGACGCGCAAGGACGGCTTCAAGGGCAAGACCGTTCTCGTCTCCGGATCGGGCAACGTCTCCCAATACACCATCGAGAAGGTCAACCAGCTGGGCGGAAAAGTCGTGTCGGCATCCGACTCCAACGGCACAATAATAGACAAGGATGGCATAGACGCGGAAAAGCTCAACTACATCATGGAACTCAAGAACGTCCATAGAGGGCGCATCAGCGACTACGCCAAGAAGTTCAAGAAGTCCGACTACATCGAAGGCAAGAAGCCCTGG
>CAZGJP010000315.1:0-3495 GCA_964526605.1 uncultured Lentisphaera sp. | reverse complement strand
AATATAAATCAGGACACGTTGTTTTAAAACCATACACAACTTTTTATATTATCTCAGGAAAAAACTTAGAGAAGAAAACCGGTGCCAGTACAAATAATGACTTATTAATAGAGTGTTATATGATAATTCTTGCATTCTCATTTCGTGGGTCTTTTTCTGGCACCGTTTTCCCTACGAAAAACGGGCTGGGAAGATGGAGCGGCGTGTCGCGCCATATTTGAAAGCGGCGTCGAGCCGCCGCAGTCCAAGGACGGCTTTGCCGTCGAAGAGGGGGGAGATTATCCAAGATCGAGTTATGGGTTGACCTTAATTTCCGAACCCGAAAGATCACGGAATTTGATTTGATGCCAATCGCTAATTTTTTCTCTCACGAAGGAAGGATTTGTCTCTATGTCAGCAGCTGGATCGAAATTTCTTTTCCCAATACTTTGAATTCCGGGTCGCCGGTGAGGAGTTCGGCTTTTTTTGACTTTGAGAGTGCGGCCGCAAAGGCGTCCGCAAGGGACAGCCTGTGTTTTGCCTTGAAGTCGGATGCGAGATTCGCACACTTCGATGTGAACAGGCAACGGTCACACCAGACGTCGCAGTAGTTGTACATTCCTGATATCATGCCCGACCGCGAGACGACTTTGATTATTTGCTTCTTGTCCATGCCTTCAGAGTTTTTGTTAGTGACAACTTAGTGATCATTAGTGCTAAAATAACCCCGTCTAATTTGAGACTTCCCAATGCCCACCCTTTTGGGGGCCGATGTATTTTAATTTCCCAGCCTTGACCAGCTTGGAAGCTGCCCGTTCCACTGCGCTTTCCGACTTTCCTATTTTTTCTGCGACTTCCAGCAGAGTCATCGTCGGATTGGCGGCCAATTGCCCCAAAATCAGGTCCGGCGTTTTCACCGGCGTTTTTCCGGTAGTTTTCACCGGCGTTTTCACCGGCGTTTTCACCGGCGTTTTTCCAGTAGTTTTTCCGGTAGTTTTCTTCCGGAAAACAAAATTGAACCCCCCTGAGAAGTTCTTCAGTTCGGGCTTTGGCAATCCTGCTTTCCGGCAGGCGTCTAAAATGCGGTTTATGCCGCTACCGTAGCGTTCGATAAGTTCAAGGTCATAAAAGACTTGTGCAATCAGCCGGTTTCGCGGCTTTGAGGAATGAAGAGGGTCAAGCAATTCTTCAACTGTAACATTGAACGGAAGAAAACCGGGGCTCCAAATCTGAATGCTGTCATCGTGCACTTTCACCTGAATGTCAGCACTGTCACTGTAGTCCCGATGGCATATCGCGTTGACAACCGCTTCACGCAGGGCATTGAGCGGGTAATCCCATCTTTCATCCCGTCTTGGCTTTCCGGAGATGACAAACTCAACATTGATATGCTTCTTGATGAAATCCATGGCCTCTTCGACTTGGGTTATAATCGGACCTGCAATCAGACGGTCGTCCATGATATGGACATTCTCCCTGAAGCGTCCGCAGTGAACTGTTGCCTGGGTAAGTGGTGACTGAGGGGTTCTGCCGAAAAGGAGGATTGATGCCCAAGTTGGTTTTCCATCTCTCAGCAATTCCATTTTCTTAAGAACGTCTATAGGATTCAGTCCTTGAGCATAATTTTTCCGTCCGGTGCCGTTGGCCGCTTTCATGTAGGATTTCACACGCTCCAGGTCGAGGTCGTCCACAGTTTTTCCCGGAACTGGCGACGCATCCCAGCTTGTTCCTGTCGATAGCATATGCATCTGGGATATTTCCTGTGGCGTCATCTGCCGGTTGCTGTTCTGTATACGACGATAGCAGCGGCCACGGGTCGAGACCGGCTTCAATGGATAATCGGGAACTTGTACGACTACAATATTCCGGCCGGTGATATTTTTCTGATACAAGTCAACTATCACTGTCGGGTCTGTATTCTGTGATATTTGGTTGGCCCAGTCCTTGAGGGTTTCTGATCCGAGATCACAGCCGGAAATCTTGCCATCATCATTTACGCCTATCAGTATTGCGCCTCCGCGGGTGTTGGAAAGTGCAACTACGGTCTCAACCGCCTCCCGTCCGAAGGAAGTCTTGAATTCCAGAGTTTCACTTTCGCCGAAATCAATCAGCGATGTCAATTCCTGATCTGTATACATCGTTTACTTCATGTCCTAATGAATTCTTTGAATGTGTATTTCCTTTTCCAGCGCCTTGAATTCCGGGTCGCCGGTGAGGAGTTCGGCTTTTTTTGACTTTGAGAGAGCGGCCGCAAATGCATCTGCTAGGGAAAGCTTGTATTTGAACTTGAATTCGGATGCGATATTCGCAAGTTCAATATCGGCTGGAACTATCTCAATTGGAAGCCGTCTAAGGGATGATGATGCTGTCTCCCATCCGCTAAGCCCGCTCTTCCTCTTTGAAATATAAGCTACTTCAGCCCAATTAACCGTGCTTATAAAGATCTCTGCCTTGTCGCTGAGCGCCCGGACAAGAACTTCCTTCACCTTGTCGGCTCCTGGCTCGTTGTACAGGTATGCCAGAAGCGCAAAACTGTCGAGAACATATCTTTTCATGATTATTTTCCCTTTGCGAGTTCTTCCTTGTGTTCCTTAAGAAGCTCGTAAGTGGCCAAGCCTTCCTTGGCTTTGAGCATACCGCAAACGGAATTGACATAGGATTCCGTCACCGGCTGTATTGTTATTTTCCCATCATGGTCATCAAATACAACCTTCGTGCCTTCGCCAATGAAATATTTCCTGCGGAGCTTGGAAGGAATAACCAGCTGCCCCTTTGTCGTCACCTGTGCTATCATCATGATATCTCCTCCTTTTCTATCATATTCTACCACTATCATTTAATAAGTCAAGCTATAAATGTAAGAAGATTAATAAAAGTAAGACTGATTGGACAGGGAAGCGGCAGATTGACACAGATTATCTCAGATCGTGCATCCTCAAGAGGAGACTGAGACTAGGAAATACGCCAATGCCAGAGAATGACACGGATTCCACGGATCGACACGGATTCTTGCTCAAGCTCAATACTTTTTTAACTACTAAAAACGCCAAATGCCGCGGAAGGCAATACCTTTAACCACTAACGGTCACTAACCGAACACTAACAGATATCAATGATCAAAAAAACAACACATTAACTCACGCAAAGGGACGGAGCTTGAGGAAAATTTGCCGCGCCGTGCGAATGCATCGGCGCAAGCAGTTTCAAGAACGCATGACAAAGCATTAGTGTTTTGCCATGTGTTTTGCAAACTGCTGCCTGTCCGCACCTGCGGACATCGGCGAATTCCTCCCTTTAGTGTCCCGTTAGTGTCGGTTAGCCTGCCGAGGCGTAGTCCCGGAGCGACATGCGCTCGGGACGAAGACTGGTGGTAAATAATGTCTTTCGCGTCTTTTCGTGTGTTTCGTAGTTCGTTAGTGTTCAGTTAGCCCGCTCTGAGCTTGTCGAAGAGTGTCAATCAGCTTGCCACGGCGTAGTCCTCCAAAGGAGGAAGACGGGTGGTTGAAAACTTTCTTT
>CAZGJP010000314.1:0-3496 GCA_964526605.1 uncultured Lentisphaera sp. | reverse complement strand
TGAAACGGTATAGCCCATCCACGAGCGGACTGTAGTCCGTCACGGCCTCCATCAATCCGGTTTTTCCCTCCGAAGACCATATCTGGGTCCATTCCATGTCCTGTCCGGCCTTTGCCGGATCGTAGACCTGCACGGAGATTTTCACCGAGGTGTTATCCGGCAGCCTGAATTTGGCCTTGATGGCCGCGCCGTCCGACGCCGGACAGCGTTTCAAGGGATCGCCAATGCCGCAGATGACATATGGAGACTCGAACGGCAGCATGACCGAGGCGGTATCCCCCGAAGCCCTTGCGCAGTCCTCCCCGAACTCGATGTTCTCGAGTGAGTCGGCCCCAGACTCCAGATCGGTCCATCCGGAGCCGATGCGTGGCGCATAATGCAGGAATCCGTTGCCGTAGCGTCTCCATGGCCAGAAGCGTTCGGCCGGTCCCTCCGGCCCCGTCTCAGTGGGACCCTTCCCGTCCTTCGCCGAGCAATATTGCCTGAACAATGCGGGATAATTGTCGAAGACCACCCAGCGCCCCATGGGACGGAAATAGCGGGTCATGCTCTCACCGGGCCTGAGCCTGAAGTCCATCGAATGCATGCTCTCCTCGATCACGGGCAGGTAGTGGGGAGGATCGGAGTAGAGCGGACGCATGATCTCCGGAAGACGGTCCGGAAACATGTATGGATTGCTGGGATTGTCCTGGCGGTCCACCAGAGAGAGATCCTCGTATATGTCCTGTCTGGAGGCTATCTCCTTCTGTCTCGGCGAGCGCCTCCGGTGAAACATCTGTATGTCGCCGTCGAAATAATGCCAGCCTCCGTCGTAGAAAAACTCGGTTCCCTCGTGGCCGCGTATGCACGCGATCCTCGTCTCGAAGCCGGCCGCGCGCCCCATCGCCGCGAGAATATGAGCGTGGCAGTGGCAGATGGTGAAACCGTAGACGTTCCATGTCTGGAGCGCGTCGTAGACGTCCTGCCCCTTGCGGAAGCCCTCCCTGGCAGGGAGGTAGTGGAAGATCCCAAGATCCCTGTCGACCATGAGCTTCCATAGTTCGACCGCCAGATCCTGCCCGCTCTTACCCCTGAAGCGCCCGTCTTTGAGCATGCTCTCCAGGGACGAGAAGTCTGGACTGTGCTCCGATACAACCCATGGCGTGTAGCGCATTTTATCCCAGCCCTTGCTATGATTTGAAACTCTTCAGCGCATCGAGCTTCCTCATCGCGGAGCCGTTCGATATCGACTTTGTGGCCGTCGAAATGGCCTCGTCCCATTTCGCAACCCTTCCGCTTGCGAAAATCGCGGCGGCCGCGTTCAGGACCGAGATCTGGCGGCGGGGGCTGTCTTTTCCCGATGAATCAAGAATGTCCAGTATGATTCTCGCGTTGTCCTCGGCCGATCCGCCGGATATCTCGGCCGGAGAGCATAGGGCGAAGCCATGGTGGACCGGATTGAACTCGTATTCGATGATTTTTCCGTTGCGAATTTCGCAGACCAGCGTCGGTGCGCAGAGGCTTATCTCGTCGAGGCCGTCTTCGCTGTGGATCACGAGCGCCTTCTCGTAGCCGAGCTTCAGCGCGGCATCGGCGACAAGACGGCAGAGAGACTCGGAATAGACCCCTATGACCGCCCTCTTGACGGATGCCGGGCTGCATAGCGGCCCGAGAACGTTGAAGATTGTCCTGAATCCGAGCTCCTTCCTGACCGGCGCGGCGTACTTCATAGCCGGATGGAAGTTGGGCGCGAATAGAAACGCGATGCCGACAGTGTCCAGGCATTTCTCCGTCTTCTCCGGCGCCATGGAGATGTCGACGCCGAGCTTTTCGAGGACATCCGCGCTGCCGGATTTGCCTGAGACGGCGCGGTTGCCATGCTTGGCGACGGTGAGCCCGGCTCCGCTTGCGATTATCGCCGCCGCGGTTGATATGTTGAAGGTCCCCGCGCCGTCGCCTCCGGTCCCACAGGTGTCAACCGCATCGGGGGTGTGGCATACTATCTTTATGGACTTCTCTCTCATCGCGGCGGCGCATCCGCCAACCTCGTCGGCATTTTCGCCTTTTGCCTTGAGAAGTGACAGGAATGCCGCGAGGCGCGCCGGAGGGACTTCGCCGCCCATGATGGAGGACATCGCCCCGAAGGCCTCGTCGTGGGACAGATCCTTCCGGGAGAGGAGCTTTTCAAGAGACAGGTCGAAAACGCTCATTTGTGGATTCCTTTCAGTTTCTCGAGGGCGTTCGTGGTGTTGGCGGCCCAGCTGTGCTTGGGATAGCGCTCGAGAAAGCATTGATACCAGTGGATGGCGGCGTCTGTTTCCTTCTCCTTCTCGGCGCACAGGCCGGCGGAGTAGATGTAGCCGGGCGCGAACTGGGACTCGGGAAAGTAGATTATCGCCTTCTCCGCTATCCTCCTCGCGTCGGCATACATGTAGAAATACATCTTGAGCCTTATCGCCTTGTCGGCCATCTCCGGCGCGTCGGGAAGATCCGGCTTCGCGAATGCGCTGTCGGCCACGTAGCTTGTCCACATCGGAATGGATGCGACTCCGACTATGGCAACTATGAACACTAGTATGAAAAGTTTTTTTAACATACAGCAGACTATAGCGGCACAATGTGTTTTTTTCAAGCGGCTCTATAATCCCAAACCGTCATGGACGGAAGCAAAAGGTCATGGGGCGGTGGCGTGAGTTTCACAACGCCACAAGTGGTCGGTGGAAGAAGAAGCAGGAAAAAATTCCGTCAGTCCGATTAGTTTCATTGAGTAGGGCGGTCATCCTTGGCCGCCATAAAATAACCGAAAGCAACAAAACAGAGTGGCCATTTCTGGCCGCCGCCTGCGATTTCCGACCTGCCGCGCGGCCACGGGGAGTTTTTCAATTGGCTCGGAGCACTAGGACAGCGGCGGAGATTTCGATTTCATGACCGACTTGTGGACCTTGATGTAGGCGAGCACGATGACTGCCAGCCCGATGAGAAGCCATAGGTAGTTATGGGATATGAACGCCTTGCCCTTGTGGATCAGATCGGCGTATCCCATGTCCCGCGAAAGATATCCGAAGTAGTATCCGACCAAGGCTAGGATGGCCGTCCAGATCCCGGCTCCCAGCGCGGTGAATATGGAGAATCTCCAGAAATTCATCCTGGCCAGTCCGGCGGGGATGGATATGAGCTGCCGTATCGCCGGAAGAAGGCGGCAGACGAAGGTGGCGATGTCACCATATTCGCGGAAGACCTCTTCCGCCCGGTCCAGTGCGGATTCGGGCAGGAAGAAGTATTTTCCCCATTTGTGCAGGACCGGCCTGCCCAGGAATAGCGCCAGATAATAGTTGACATATGCCCCGACCATCGAACCCGCCAGCCCGGCGGCTATCGCCAGAATGAGATCGGGAATCGGCGAACCGAGCGCGAGGTCACCTCTGAAGGCCAAAAAACCGGCCGGTATCATCACCACCTCGCTGGGAAAGGGGATGAACGAACTCTCTACCGCCATGAATATGAAAATGAGGAGAAG
>CAZGJP010000313.1:0-3508 GCA_964526605.1 uncultured Lentisphaera sp. | reverse complement strand
ACGAGTCAATCCCGGAATGGCGGATCGAAGGTCCCGCGGCAAGGCTCGCTCTCCTCGGGAACGAACCTTTCGGACGCTACGACAAGATTGCAAAAAAAGCCGAAGGGATAAGACGTGGCAACGGCGACTTGAGCGACAACGCGAACGACAGGGATAGGGAGACGATCCTGAACGGTCTCAAAGACCTGCGCCGGCTCGGAGAACTCGACCTGAAGCTGAATCGTCACTTCTAGGCGGTCCGACGTGGAACTCCGGCGTCATGATGTCCTCCAGAGGAGGCGTCGCGCATGCTTCCGGATCGTGTCGCCACGGCTAGATTTCCTTCCACCCGGCCGGATCTATCCTCTTCGTCCTGGCGTCGAGAGATTTCAGTTCGGACTTGATCGGATTGATGCGCGAATCAAGATATTCCTGCATCGAAAGCTTGGGAACCAGGCCGGAGAACAGCCTTTTCACTTCCGCCGAGATTGAATCGGCGTCCTTGACGTCGCCCCTGAGCGCCCTCAGCCCGCTGCATTCGGCGAAGGATCCCCGACGGAGCGGATATTCCTCGGAAAGGGAGAGTTGCTCCTGCAGAGTCTGGATGTCCCTCCACGAGCGCTGGCGGATCGCCGCCAGCTTGGCCATTGACTTTTTGCAAGCCTCGAACCTTTCCCCTTCTCCGCATCTGTCGAGGAAATCAACGCATGCGTCCATCCCGCCCTCGGGCGCCTCGCCGTCGTGGAGTATTATCCCATGTTCGACAAGCGAATCGAGGCAGGCGTCTATGGGTTCGCATTGGACGCGGTGCGTCGAGTAGCGGCTCCACGCCGTGGTGATCACACCCTTGAGATCGAAGCGCGACGCGATATCCATCCAAGCCAGAGCGTTCTCCTCGCGGTCTCCTATGACGGGCAGGTCGACATTGTGGCCGTCGGCTCCCTTGTATGCCGTTCCTCCCCAGATGGTCACGCCGTTGTCATGGAATTTTTCCAGATAACGGGTGTTGTAATGGCCTTTGGAATTGTCAGGATGGCCGGCGTAGCCCCAGGCAAGCAGGTCCGCCTTCTTCGATATGAACTTGAGCATGCCGGGGCTCCACTCGCTCATCATGTCGTGCCAGAGTATCGGGCGGACGCCACGGGCGTTCAGATTGTCGAGGAGTGGTTCGACATGCTGCAGATAGAGCTTGGTCTTGCCATATCTATCGATGAATTTCTTCGTGTCGGGATGCCTGCCCATCGTCCAGGCCTCGTCTCCTCCGAGATGGAAATGCTTCAATCCGGGCATCAGCTCCATGACGTCTTCCACCATCGCCTGGACAAGTTCGCGCGCCCCCTTGGCGAGAGCGTTCAGCCCGAAACAGTCATGGGGCAGTTCGCGCAGCCCCTTGTATTTTGCGGGACCGAGCGGCGTCTCCATATGTCCGAGGCATTGGACCAGGGGTATTAATTCGAGGCCAAGCCTTGATGCCGTCCGGTTGAACCCGAATATGTCCTTCTTTGTGTAGCAATATGGGCTCCTGAACTCGTCGGAGATCGTCCATGGGAACATGTCCTCCCATTCCAGCAACACCGTGTTGTAGCGGGCCGCAGCAATCAGCTCCAGGAGCTCCAGCATCCTCTTCGGGGTCGGAGGCAGCCCCTTTAAATCAATATGCACTCCGCGCAGGGGAATGGCCGGTATCTTCGCCCTGAAAAAACAGCCAGAATTCTTCTTCTTCATGTGGGCATTTCCTCGAATCATCCCCATACAATAGTCCGGATTCGTCCTACTGCAATCGGCTCTCATGATTGATGTTCCGCGGGTGGGAGACGTGTAAAGCGTCTTGGATGTTCGCTTTTGCGCGGAGCCATGCTAGATTTCACGGATGAATGAACAAATGAAAAATGAATCCAGGCCCGCCTTCAGCATCTCCGGGCTGTTCTCGGACGGCTTCGTCCCGGGACGGCGCTTGCAGATCCATATCCTGCTTGCGATTTTCGCATTCGCGTTCGCGCTGAGGCTCGCAAGGTCCTTCCAGATCGAGAGAATAGAGAAGGACGGGGTCCAGCTCCTGATGATGGCGGAGAATATTGCCGAGAACGGTCTTGACGACGGCTTCGCCGAGAATCCGCGCCTGCCCCCGCTCCACATTTTCCTGCTGGTGGCGGGGATGAAGGCCGGCGCATCATCGGAGATGGCCGGAATCCTCATATCGGTGCTCGGCGGAGCCCTGCTGGTCTTCCCCGTCTTCTTCATTGCAGCAAGACTTTTCAGGTCCTTTCCTCCAGCGATGATTTCCGCGATCGTCGTCGCCGTATATCCCAACCTCGCCCGCGTCGGAGCCGAGGTTCTCAGAGACCCGTTGTTCCAGTTGTTCTCCCTCGCCGCTCTTTGGATGCTGGCCGAGGGGATGAAGTCTAGCAAGCTGCGCTTCCATCTGCTTGGCGGAATATGCGCCGCGCTGGCGGCGGCGACGCGCAGCGAGGGAATGGAGATACTCGTCGCGTATTGCCTCTATTGCTCATGGACTCTGTTCATTTCCGCTCCGGACGCGCCTCCATTGCGGATGCGCATAAGGCGGACGCTTTTCTCCATCGCAGTGTTTGTCATCGGATTCGCCGCCGTCTCGACTCCGTTGGAGCTTGCCGTGTCGAGGACGATGTCGCAATGGCATGCGATAGACATGCGCATCGTGTCGATCGCCGAATTGTTCGTCAAGTATCCCAAGTCGGAACTCGACCAGAAGATCAAGTAGCGGAGAACCCGAATGAGTGCAGTATTTGAAGCGACTGTCAGATTTGGCCTCAAACTGGCCGGGACCCAGTTTCCTCTATTCATCGTTCCACTTCTGGTCTTCATCGCCTTCAGATGGTCCGGCATTGCCTCTTCCCTGAGGCGGAATCCCGCCTCAGGTCTGCTCTTCTCCTACTTCCTGGTCGTCCTCGCATCGCGTTTCGTGCTCTACATGTCGGGATATCCGTATCAGAGTCGCTACTTCCATCCAATCACCATTCTCACGGTTTTTCCGATCGCCGGTGGACTGCTGTTGGTCGGGAGATACATTGAAAAGTTCAAACGCGGGAATCTGCTTCCATGGCTCGTTCTTGCCGTAGTCGCCGCCTCCACGGCGAAGGTGCTGCATCCGCCAGCCCCCAAGAAATGGCTGAAGGACATCCCCGACGCGATAAGGGCGAACGCGCCGACCGATGGGAGAAGGGTCGAGCTCATAAGCGCGGTCGAGGATGGCCGTCTTCCGTTCTACGCGAAATCAGGCTATCACCTGCTCATGCCCATATCCGGAGATATGTTCAGGAATGCCGAGATATTCCTGGCTGACGGATCTTCGGAGACCGGGAGAAAGCTGAAGGGGAAAGGTGCCTGCCCTCTCAACCTCGAAGGGCGCAAAGGCAGTGTCAAGCTGGTCGTCCGATTCGACGAACCCACGAAGGTCAGGTCGCTTTCATTCCTTTGGTCGCTCACTCCGGACAAGATGGCGGCCGACGTTTCATTCCAGGCCGTCGAGGGAGGGGATTTTTTGAAGCCG
>CAZGJP010000312.1:0-3536 GCA_964526605.1 uncultured Lentisphaera sp. | reverse complement strand
CCCTCGGCGAGGATGTAGATGCAATGTCCATCAGGGAAGAGATACTTGTCGACCTGCGGCTTGATGTTTATCTTCCTCACTCCTTTGCAGGAGTTCAGGCGCCCCATCTGTATCTCGTTGTCGAAATGCCCGATGTTGCAGACTATCGCCTGGTCCTTCATCATCTTCATGTGCTCCAGCGTGATGATGTCCTTGTTGCCGGTAGTCGTGACGAATATGTCTATCCCGCCTATGACATCCTCTATCCTCGCGACCTGATATCCGGCCATTGACGCCTGTAGCGCGCATATGGGATCTATTTCCGTGACGATCACTCTGGCGCCGAAGCCCCGCATGGACTGGGCGGAGCCCTTGCCGACGTCGCCATAGCCGCATACGAGGCAGACCTTTCCGGCTATCATTATGTCGGTCGCCCTCTTGATGCCGTCCGCGAGCGACTCCCTGCATCCGTAGAGATTGTCGAACTTGGATTTCGTGACCGAGTCGTTCACGTTGATTGATGGAACGAGGAGCGAGCCTTCCTCCATCATCTGGTATAGCCTGTTGACTCCCGTGGTGGTCTCTTCCGAGACACCCTCCCAGGCCTTCACCACCGAGGCCCACTTGCGTGGAGATTCCTTCAGAAGCCTCTTGAGCATCTTGTTCAGCTCGAGTTCGTCCTCCCCGTGGGCCTTCTTGTCGAGGATTGACGGATTCTTCTCCGCGAGATATCCGCGGTGTATCATGAGCGTCACATCGCCACCGTCGTCAACGACCAGATTCGGTCCTTTTCCGCCGGGGAAGTCTAGCGCCTGCACCGTGCACTGCCAGTATTCCTCCAGAGTCTCGCCCTTCCAGGCGAAGACTGGAACTCCCGTCGCGGCTATCGCCGCCGCGGCCTCGTCCTGTGTCGAAAAAATGTTGCATGAGCACCATCTGACGTCCGCGCCCAGCTCCACAAGCGTCTCTATCAGGACCGCCGTCTCCACGGTCATGTGGAGGCTTCCGGTTATTCTCTTGCCCTTCAGCGGCTTCTTCGCACTGTATTTTTGCCTGGTAGCCATCAGGCCCGGCATCTCCTTCTCCGCAATCTCGATCTTCTTCCGGCCAAGAGCCGCCAGGCCGATGTCCGCAACCTTGTAATCCTTCTTCATATGCTTCATCCCTTTTTGTTTTTGTTTTGCAGGAACCGGAATCTAGCTCCATCCATCAGTTTTGCAAACGGACTATCGTGGAGATTAGCTTCCGCGCCATTCTGCAGGCGTTGACGAAGCTTGCCGTTGAAGCCTTGCCTTGATAGGCTATGTCAAAGGCGGTCCCGTGGTCAACCGACGTCCTGACGATCGGCAGGCCCAAGGTCGCATTGACACCCTCGTCCACGCCCGAGAATTTCATTGCTATGTGCCCCTGGTCGTGATACATGCACACGACCGCGTCGAATTCCCCTCTGAATGCGCGGAAGAACACGGTGTCGGGCGGGACTGGCCCGTGGACATCGTAGCCTTCGCTTTTTGCTTTTTCGATTGCCGGAGCTATCTCCCTGGCCTCCTCGTCTCCAAACGCCCCGGCCTCTCCGGCGTGCGGATTAAGGGCTGCGACTGCGATTTTCGCACGGCCCCTCAGAGTCTTCGCGGCTCCGGATGTGAGCCTGACGACCTTCAGGATTCTATCCTTCCGAACCAGTCCTGCGCAATCCTTTATGGACACATGGGTTGACACGTATGTGGTGATCATCCTTTCTGATGCTATCATCATCGCGTAGTCCTTTGTCCCGCACATTTCCGCGACCAGTTCCGTGTGGCCGACGAAGCCGGGGCTGGACAGCATTATCGCCTCCTTGTTCACGGGAAGCGTCACCATTGCGTCAACTTGTTTCCTTATCGCCAACGCCGCCGCTTTTCTGATGTATTCGAGGGATGCGGCGCCAGCCTTGCGCGAGATTTTTCCGATCTCGACATCTTCCGCGCCCATCAGCCTCATGTCCATCACGTTCAATGCGCCTTTGGAGAGCGAGGAGCCATCGCAATCCTCCAAGTCGACATCAAGCCCGATTTTTTCGGCGCAGAAGCGCAGGACGGAAATGTCTCCGATGATGAAGGCGTCGGCTGGAAAAGTTCCTTCCAAAAACGATCTCAGGGCTATTTCCGGCCCCACCCCGTTCGGGTCGCCCATGCTTACAGCAATCATTTTCATCCGCTCCAGAATTGCGGGGGATACTATACCCTTGGAATTCCGATTTTCAGAAGCCACTTGGAAAAAAGATTGAAAAAACGAGATCGCCGACTATTCTTGAGGCAAAAAGAAATCCAAACTCCACTTTTCCGGCAAATGAAAAGAGCTTGCTTTGCAATTGCATTTTCATCCTTGGCGTTTCTGCCGCTATGTGGAAGCGCCGGCGCGGAAGCCGCAGCCCAGCCCTCCGGGGCTTCGGGCATCCTTGGCGCCGCCGTCCTGGCTTTCATCGCGCTCGCGCTCGGAGTTTTCCTCCTCGTCTCCCTGCTGGTCCTTCTGCTCAGATGGAGAAAGTCCGGCGCCTTGGGCAAATTCCTCCTCTCCGGATGCTCTCTGCTGCTATTTGCGCTCTTCCTCCTTTCGGCGGCGGGTGCGGCGCTGGCCTTCTTCTACATGGAAAAAGACGGGGCGTCCATAGTTGAAAAGTCCGAACAGTCTTCTTCCGGCGATCCGGCAAGCGCTCTCGAAGAGGAATACCTGAGGATGAAAGAGGAGATGCGTTCGTCCGCGCAGGCACGGGCTCCATCCGAGGAGGAGATCGCCAGATCCGCGTTCGACAGATTCAACGGCGCGATAAAGCTCTACCAGGACTACCAAGGCGACTTCGACCCCGGGACATATCAAAGAGCCCTTGGCGAAATCGAGGCCGCTATCGACATGGATCCGGGCAATCCCGCCTACTGGCTCCTCGCCGGCAAGATGTATTCGGAAATCGCGCCGGACTACGAAATGCAGATCCAGGCCGAAACATGCCTGCGAAAATCGCTGGAGCTCGACCCGAAAAACATACAGGCAATCCTCACGCTCGCGAACTGCCTTTCCCTGCAGGAACGATACCACGAGGCGGGCGAGCTGTTCACCAGGGCGCTTTCGAGAGACTATCACGCCCTTCGGGATTATCTCGTGCCAATAATCACATACACCTACATCTACGATCTCCAGTATGAAAAAGCCGAAAGATTCCTGCGCAATCTCCTCGACAGCGATCCCGGATCGGAGGTGATCCGGATCAGCCTCGCGGTAGCCATGAACATGCAGGGAGACCAAAAGGCGCAAGACGCGAAAACCGAATTGAGGAAGGTCATTGCCAAAGCCGACAGCCCGCAAATACTGAAAACCTACGCCTCCCATCTCCTGGATAACTTCGACAAATGGCATGACAGGAGAAACCGGGAATGAAAACCAGGAGCATGAAACACCATTTTTCGAATATCGCGTCCGCGCTCATCCTGTCCATTTTCTCCGCGTCATCCTTCCTGCACGCGCTTGAGACTCCGGACAAGTTCTCGAACAACGAGGCTTGGAAAAAAGCCCGCCAATCAGAA
>CAZGJP010000311.1:0-3536 GCA_964526605.1 uncultured Lentisphaera sp. | reverse complement strand
GTTCACTTTGGACGTCAATATAAGCCTTGCTTTGTTTCACTATGCCATGGACATTTGACAGTCCCAATCCGCTTCCCTTACCAACCTCCTTGGTGCTGAAGAAAGGCTCGAAGATATGCTCCAGAACTTTTCCATCCATTCCGCAACCGGTGTCTTTCACCGAAAGCATGACGTAGATGCCTGGCTCGACAGCCTGCGGATGGGCATGTCTGTTGCCCTTGTGTATTTCGACGTTTTCCGTTTCAATTGCAAGTTTTCCGGTCCCCGATATCGCATCGCACGCATTGATCGCCAGATTCATTATCAATTGCTCGATGTCGCAGGAATTCGCCTTTATGGCGCCAGTGGCGGATGATGTCCGAGTCGAAAGGTGAATGTCTTCCCTGATGAGACGGCGCAGGACTTTCTCCATGTTCAGAACTATTGCGCCGAGATTGACCACCTTTAGGGAGACAGGTTGCTTCCTGCTGAACATAAGCAGCCGTCTGGTGAGTTCTGCTGCGCGTTTTCCCGCGTCGAGTATTTCCTTGAGTTGCTCCAGGTGCTTGGGTTTCATTTCAGGTTCGACCATGAGCATCTCCGAATATCCGTTGATGACCGAAAGCAGGTTGTTGATCTCGTGCGATATCCCTCCCGCCAGTTGTCCCAGGGCGTCCATCTTCTGTGATGCACGAAGCTGCTGTTCGACATTGGACTTCTCAGTTGCAATTCGTCTTCGCTCCCTGATGTCGCGGATATTGCACTGTATGACTTTCGTGGTGCCCTCAAGATAGACATTGCTAACGAACTCCACATCTATCCTCTCGCCGTCGGAGCTTGCCAGAGGCAGGTCTTCGTAGCTGACATATCCTTTCTCCTGCAAATCCGTGAATCTAGACTTGCTCGCCATGATGTCCTTGAAGAACCCCAACTCCCATATCTTTTTACCTATGAAATCCGCATGCGATGAATTTAGCAGTTCGACGAGGAAGGGATTCACGTCGAGAATTCTTCCAGTCCCGGCGTCAATGATCAGGATTCCGTCCTTTGCGGATTCAAAAAGTCTTTGATACCTCATCTCAGGGACGCTGAGCTGCGGCGGCTCCCGTCCGCCTTTAACAGATCCAATATCGTCCTTTTCATCTCTTTTCATCGCACTCACCATAATCGCTTCCATGTTCAATGTTTCAATTGCCGTAACGTAAGCCCCGACATGAACGTCTGCTATGGGGTGAAACCCTAGTTCCATATGGGGTGAACACCCCATCGGCGAATCATGTTTGACAGTCCGCCGCGGCTTGAAATATGGGGAATAGGCGATAGACTGGACGGTATTCGCATGCGTATGATTTGAATGCAGGACTACGGCATCCCCGGCATCGGCAAGGTGGAGCGGGGAGCAGGCCAGCATCATTCCGTGGAAGGGTTGTCGTGGTGCCGTGTCCGGCCCGAGGGGAGGTTTACACCCCATGGAAAAGCGGATGCAACTGTGATACAGTGTCCGCCAGTAGCAACAAAAGGGGGCTTCGAATATGAGCATGACATCATACCGCGCACAACTGATGGCCGCAAAAAGAAGATTGCATCTCGAAACGGCCAGGCGCATGGCTGCGGAGAAGAATTTAAAGGAAAGCAAGGCGCACTACGACCGGCTTTTGGGACAGTCGCATTCCATGCAGGAGCAGTTGCGCCGTCTATCCCACCAGATATTGTTCGCCCAGGAGGAGGAGCGGAAACACATCAGCCGCGAGCTGCACGACGAGATCAGCCAAGTGCTGACAGGGATCAACGTACATCTGGCCTCCTTGAAAATCGAGGCTACGACCAATGTCGGCAACCTGAAGAAAAAAATCTCCAAGACTCAGCGCATGGTACAGAAGTCAGTGCTTGTCGTCCATCGCTTCGCCCGTGAATTGCGCCCGGCCATGCTCGATGATCTGGGCCTGATTCCGGCGCTTCTCTCGTTCATGAAGGACTTCGGCAAGAGAACCGGTCTTCAAATACGCTTCACCGCCATGGCCGCCGAGGAAATCGAGAAATTGAGCAATCTCAAACGGACAGTCCTGTATCGAGTGGCCCAGGAAACCCTCACCAATGTCACGAAACATGCGAAAGCGGATCAGGCTAAAGTGTCGTTGCGCATAGAAAAACGCTTCATACGCATGGGAATCAGCGACAACGGCAGGGGATTCGATGTGGATAGCGTCTTAAGCGTGAGGCCTATCAAACGACTCGGGATCCTCGGGATGCGCGAGAGGGTTGAGATGGTCGGAGGCTCTTTCAGTATCGAATCCGCCCCGGGGAAGGGAACCGCCGTAGGAGTGAAAATACCGTTTCCAAATGGCAACGGCGGCAAAACCGAGGCGAATGAACGACGTGGCGGCTCAAGTGGAATTTAGCAATCGGCCCGGGATGGCCCCCCCCCCGACAACAACCTGGAGGAATCCATGAAAAAAATCACGGTGCTTTTGGCCGAAGACCACACTCTGGTGCGCGAAGGCCTTCGCGCAATTCTTGAGATGAAAGATGATTTCAATGTGCTGGGCGAAGCGACCAACGGCATTCAAGCTGTGGAGATGGCTATCTCCTTGCGTCCCGCAGTCGTCGTTCTGGACATCGCAATGCCGAAATTAAACGGCTTTGAGGCCGCACGCAGGATACTTCAGCAGGTGACACCGCCGCCCAAAATATTGATTCTCTCCGCCCACAACGACGATGCCTACGTCGAACAGACGAGCGAACTGGGCATCTCCGGATATCTGATCAAACAGGCTTCGATCCTTGACTTGGTCAAGGCCATAAAGGAAGTCTACAGCGGAAGGACATTCTACAGCTCATCGGTCTCGAAACGCCGGAATAAATTGTCTCATAAGAATTCCGCCGAGACAGGACATCCTTACAAAAAAGACTCCAGACAACTCACGTCGCGGGAACGCGAGATAATACAGCTGATCGCCGAAGGCCGTTCGAACAAGGAGGTCGCATCAGACCTCTCCATCAGCGTGAAGACGGTCGAAAAACATCGCCAGAGCGCCATGGACAAGCTGGATATCCACGACACCGCAGGACTGACCAGATATGCCATTTCGGCAGGGATGGTGGAAAGCAGCGTCCAGTCAACCATCAAACAATAATCGGAGATGAATGGTCCGCCCGTAGGGATGACGCTCGTCTTATCGGACTCGCTGCCGGGACTCCTGCGTATCCCGGCCGTCCGTTCCGCTCCGCTGCACTCCTTGGCCCCCAAACCTTCCCGAGACCCCCGAGTGCGCGAGTTGCGAAATCCCTATCCCGATAGGGCATCGGGACGCCTCGGGGCGTGCTCGGGACGCTCTATCCAGGTGCCCGGGGAAACGGGCGCCATCGTCGAAGATGATGGTACGCCCGTAGGGATTGACGCTCGCCCTGTCGGACTCGCTGCCGGGACTCCTGTGGATCCCGGCCGTCCGTTTCGCTCCGCTACACTCCTTGAACCCCAAACCTTCCCGAGACCCGCCTCTGCGGCGTGCTCGGGACGCTCTATCCAGGTGCCCGGGGAAACGGGCGCCATCGTCGAA
>CAZGJP010000310.1:0-3541 GCA_964526605.1 uncultured Lentisphaera sp. | reverse complement strand
CATGCAGCAAAGAACTAAGAGATGGCTGGGAGCTTTCTGAAAAGACCTTCCAGCCCGTCCCGTTTTTCCTCGATCAAAGGTTTCTGGAAGACACAATTCCAAAGGCCCGCATAGATTCTTCCGAGCATGGACAGATACTGGACGTCGCCTCCAAGATTTCACAAAACAAGGCACTTTCAAGGCTCGTCTGGCATCAGCACTTCCTCATGTCCGCTGACGAATACAGGAAGATAGAGGATATTTTCCCCGATAGGATCGATGCTCTCGGGGATGATTTCTTCACGTATAACCTCCTGCTGTCTCTCTCGGTCTTCCCCACTGCGGAAAGACTGCTGCGGAGATTTCCTCCCGAAGTGTTGGATGCCGTATATTCCGACGTTGGAATCTGGTGCGCACATTTCAGGAGGAACCTGAACCTTTGCGGGATCAGCCCGCGCATCCTCGGATGGGAGAATGGACTTATCCATGGTTCCCTATACAGGATCGGACGGCTTCAATTCAACATCATACCGTTCCATTCAAGCTTCATTGTCTTCAGGAACAGGACCACGGGTAAAGTGCAGGCACTTGCCAAGGACGCGGCAGTCTTCAATTCCGATGGACAACTTGACGGGGTTGACAATATTCATGACAAGGATGCCTGGACATCCCGGCTTCTGCATGAACCGGGCAGAATTTCCGGAAATATCCTTTCCCCTCTTGGATTTGTTTCAAGGAAAATGGCCACGCTTGATTTGTCGGAATGGGAACAAGTGCTTTCACCAGAAGATCCGGTCCTCGACGTGCACATACCTGCCGGTTCGCCATTTACGATGGAAAGCTGTGCCGAATCATTCACTATGGCCATGGCCTTCTTCAGAAAATATTCCCCAGATAAGCCTTTCAAAGGCTTCTCCTGCCACTCCTGGTTTCTGGATATACAATATGAAAAAATTCTCCCGCCAAAATCCAACATCCTCGCCTTCCAGCACGAATTCTACCTCTACCCGATAATGGAAGGAGGAGAGGACAGCCTTTGGAGAATTTTCGGTGAAAACGGACTTAAGAACGGCTTGGCGAATGCCCCAAGGTCAAGCTCTATGCAGCGCGCCGTGGCCACTTTTCTTGAGCAGGGCGGAAAACTAAGGTCCGGGGGAGGTTTCATTCTTTTGGAGGATTTGCCTTTCGGCCGCAGTTACTACAGAAAATCCTTGGAAAACACGCCAGAGGAACTTTGACTGTCAAGCAGGCATGAAAGCAAGCTTGTAATGGTCGATGATCCAATGACGGATTGCGGACGTTCACAGCCTCTGCTCAAAGAGCGTCCAGATGTTCGGGTTGAAGCTATCCGATCTGTCCGCCAACCGGGAAATTCACCTGCATCCTGCCCGCCAGCACTTTCAGTGGGGCGGGTAAACATCCTGTATCCTACATCCCGTCCCCCTCACGGAGCCTTCTGCTCGTCTCCTGTGAATCCGCGTCCGGAGCAATCCGGACAGCGGACGTTCCCTCTGCCATTGCAATCCCCGCATATGCGCTGGGTCCAGCCGATCCCGTCGCAGACCTTGCATTTCTCGGTCTTGGGGCATGAGAGCCTGCCCGTTCCTCCGCAGACGGTGCATCTGCTGTTCACCAGGCCGCTTCCACCGCAGTCCGGACAGACTTGGAACGTCTCGTAGTAGCAGAGCGGATAGCGGCGGGATCTTATCACCACGTTCCCTCCGATTATCTCAACGTCGTCAATCCATCGGAACGGGGCAAGCCTGGATATGAAGCCTGTCCCGCCGCATCTGGAGCAGCCCCGGGAGAAGGCTCCCACTCCTCTGCAGGATGGGCAGGACTTCCATCCCTCCCCGTCGCATATGCTGCATTTCACCCTTCCATTTTCGCAGTGCGGGCATTTCTCCTTCACCCTGCCCTTGCCGTCGCAGGTCCTGCAAAGCACGAGTCCGCTGCCTCCGCACGTGGCGCACTTCTGATCCGGCTTTATCCATGAGTTCCCGAGCAGAATATTTCCGTTCGCCAGATGCCATTTAAGCGTCCTCGCCGGGAAGACCTTGTATTGGTATATCGCTAAATCATTTTCATCCAGGAATTTATGAATTTCTCCAATCTTCGCCCTTGCGATTTTCGCAAGCGCCATCTTCTCGTCTTGGAATCGTTCCGCTGCCGCGAGGGGGATGTTTGCGAGATGCCCGAGAGCCTCGTCGCTGTTTCTCTTGCTCTCCCCGGCGTTCGAGAAGTCAGGAGTCTTCCGGTCCCCCAGAAGCTTTCTCGCCAGAAATATCCTGCCGCAGGCCACTATGTCGTCGAATCCGAGATCGGCGGCCTCGGCGAACTTCACTATGCTGGAGCGACCCTGCCCCTCGAACATGATGCTGTCGTCGTCCTGTCCGGACACCCTGCCGACTAGGACGCTGCCGTCCGCGAGGACTACAAATCCTGCGGAGGCTCCATTCAGCACATTTCTCCTCTTCTCCTCGGCCTTGCGCAGCTGTTCTTCTCTCTTCCTTGCGATTTCCGCGGCCTCCGCCTCCTGCATCCATCTGCCGTCCTGGTACACAAGCCCCCTGCTCTTCTGTATCTCCGCGAATTTCGCAAATGCGCTTCTCTTGTCGAACTTGAAGCGGTCGTCCGTTCTCCGCAGCTTCGATTTGAGGACGATGTCGCCGCGCTTGATCAGGACGGAGTAATCCTCTTCGGACTCCTTTTCGACCGGCAGTTCCTCCCCGGCCTTTATTTCGACGGGGAGAGTCGCCACCTCCATCGCGCCTTTGAAGGCTATGCTCCTCTCGTCCTCGGATCTTCTGATCATGGTCGTGAACTTTATCTGCTTGGGGATCCTGCAGACGGCGGTCTCGTCGCCGAGGTCAGCCACCACATGTACGGAATCCTTCGCCTCCGAGAGGATTGGCATGGACTGCTGTTGGAGTATGAATAGCTTCTTCACCGGCGGAGGCAGGGAGCATTCCTCCATGGCGGTCAGGTATCCGACCGCAGACTCGCGGAAGGGCGGGGAAACCTCCGCCGCGACGAGTCCCGCCGCGAAAATCGCGACGACGAAGAATGTCCTAAGATGATTTTGCATCTGTCTTCTTTCCAAATTCCGGATTGATCTTGAGGAAGGGCAGGACCAGAAATCCGGGTATCGTTGACATGCACACCCAAATGAAGAAATTCCCGTAGCCAATGGTCTGCTGGAGCCATCCGCTCCACATCCCTGGCAGCATCATGCCGAGAGCCATGAAGCCAGTCATTATCGCATAGTGGCTGGTCTTGTTCCCGCTGCTCTCCGCGTAGTGGACCATGAAGAGCATGTATCCGGCGAATCCGAATCCGTAGCCGAGCTGTTCGAGACCGACCAGGGCGGTTACGACGACAAGGCTGTCCGGCTGGAAGTAGGCCATATACACATAGACCAAGTCGGGAAGGTTGATTGCAAGAGCCATGGGCAGCATCCACTTCCTGAGGCCGTGCCTGGCGGCGGCCAATCCACCTGCGATTCCACCGACGGTGAGCAGCAAGACCCCTACCGTTCCGTATGCGAAGCCAAGTGCGCCGG
>CAZGJP010000309.1:721-3557 GCA_964526605.1 uncultured Lentisphaera sp. | reverse complement strand
TCCACCGTATTTCTTTATCGCAGTCTTCCTGCCGGTTCCAGAGCGTAGCGCCATTGCTCCGGGAAGAACCAGTGCCGAATTGGAAGGAGCTATCATGAGGACATTAGGAATAAGGACATCCATCGGAGCATCAACCATCGGAGCATCTTCTACTTCAACCTGGACATCGCTGACGACATCCGGGCGCTCGATTTCAACCTCCTGCTCGATTTCAACCTCCTCGGTCGGTGGTGGTTCCGGGGGCTTCTCTATCTCCTTGATCGCAACCTCGGTCATCTCGACTTCAATCTCCCTCCTCTGTTCAGGAGGGTTGAAGATTATTATGGATCCGAAAAAGGCTATGGCGATTGCGTGGAAAATAAGCGACACAACAGGCCCGGTCAAGTGCTCCTTGATGTCCTGTATTGATATCTGTTTCGCCGCTTCCACCTCGTGGTAAGATGCATATTCCTGTTGATCCTGAGACTGTTCTGTGACTGCTAGCTCGTTCATGCGCTCTTCCTCCGAAACGGGTTGAAATAAATGCCTTCTTCCTTGCGCCACGCCGCATAAGTGTTATAATACACATTACACAATAGAATATATGGGGCCGAGAAAAATTCAAGTCTTGCGTAAAAAAAAACAAAAAAAAATTTTCTTCCTCTTTTTATTTGACTTTTGCCGTTTCCGGGCAAGTGTATCATAACACAACATCATAAAGAGGAGCCAAAGATGAAAAACTACTGCGGAAACAAAATTGCAAGCGGAGTGGCCGTCGCAATCGGTGTAGCTGTATTTTCGCTCTCCCTATCCGTAGGGTCGACCAGTCTTGCCGCCGATCCCGCCATAAGCTTGGGTGCCAACGGACATACGCATTACGTTGAGCCGAAAGGCGATCTTGAGGAGGCCATGGGCAAGCTAAGGGCTGGGGACACTCTGATACTGAAGAAGGGCGTTTATCAGCTCAAGGGAATGATCAAGCCCAAGTTCAGCCTGAAGGGAACCGAGAAGATGCCGATAACCATCAAGGGGGAGGATGGGGCGATTGTCAAGGGGCTATACAACAAGGCAACGAACAAAGACTCTCATAAGCCTGACGAATACAGCGGGATTGGCATTTGGAAGAGCCAGTGGGTCGTAGTGGAGAACATCGAGATGTGCAACAACGGGACTATTTACATTGGAGACGAGCATATTACCTACAGGAATTGCCACATCCATGACTACAGCAACTATGCTCTGATCCCCAATGGATCGCGCTTTTTGACCGTCGAAGGCTGTAAAATCCACGGTTCAACCGTCGAACACGCGATTTATCTCACCACCGACAACACCGACACGGTGATTCGCAACTGCGACTTTTCGGACACAGCTATCAACGGAGTCCACATAAATGGCGGTAAAAACCGCCGCATCCTTCTGGAGGGCAACAGATTCCATCAAGTATCCCGCGACTGGGGCGCTTGCATAACTTTGATGGGCGCCAGTGAGATCATCATCCGCAACAATGTATTTTTCTGCAATCTGGGACACAGCATAACCGCCGTTGACAAAAAAAACGCGGTGCCATCCGGGGTCCAGATATACAACAATACTTTTTATCAAGCAAGCGGAGGAAGAAATGGAGCATTCCTCGTATGCGATGCCAAACCGCAAAACTGGGATGTTCATCACAACGTGTTTTACACCACCAAGCTGATGGAGGGCAGTTCGGCCGGATTCAAGGATGTGAAGTTCCACGACAATCTCTACAGTCCTGCCATTGCCGGCGAGGCGACAAAAGTCGGAGAGAAGCTTTCCAATGACTCGAAGAAAGCGCTGCAGTTCAAAAATGCACCAGGTCTCACCGATCTGGAATGCGACCTCAGCTTGAACGACGAGAAGCTGAACAAAGAATACGGCGCATTCGCGGAGAGTCCAAAAGACGCGAAATTCATACCCGGCGTAAATCCATAATGTCGGTCTGGGCATATGATTGGATATAGAGAAAAATTCTTCCGAATACTGCGTGGAGAGAAATCATCCCCGCTTCCGTTCTTCCCCGACATCAGTTCATGGTATGATTCCATGAGAAGAGAGGAAGGTTCGCCCCAAAGATACAAGCCGGGCGAACTGATAAGCGACTCGGACGTTGAATTTCACGCCAGGAAGGGGAAAATGCCGCCCCAGTATGATTCTTTCACATTTATCGACTTCTACAGGCATTTCGGATGGGGATTGCCCGTCCACATCTACGATTGGTTCCAAGTGGAAGCAGATGGCTTTGTCACGACAACCCAAATACATGGGGAAAGATCTGTTACCTACGTTAAAACTCCCGTTGGGAAGCTTCAAAGCGTCAAAATTCTTGCCGAGGACGGCTCGTGGTGCCCGGTGGAGATGCCGGTGAAGAATATCAAGGATCTCGACGTGTATAAGTTCATCGCAGAACATTCGAGGCCGATCCCCATTGCGGAAAAGATCAGGGACATCATGGAGGAGATCGGAGAGCTCGGAATTTGCGATTTGGTCATACCGCGATCTCCTTTCGGAAAACTCGTCCATGAACTCATGGGGGTGGAAAATTTGATCTACTCCCTATACGACGACCCGGCTCCCGTTCTGGAGTGGATGGAGTTCCAAGAACAAGCCGACTTGAAATTGATCGAACTTGCCTCCGAGCAAGCTCCACTCATCACAATAATGAGCGATCACACGGACGAGAAACTTGTCTGCCCGGACCATTATAAGAACTATTGCATCCCGTTCTACAAAAAAGCGGCGGAGATACTCCATTCGAAAGGGAAGATCCTATCATCCCATCTTGACGGCAACATACGCGGCTACCTTCCACTTCTCAAGGACTGCGGTTTCGATC
>CAZGJP010000309.1:0-711 GCA_964526605.1 uncultured Lentisphaera sp. | reverse complement strand
ACGGATGCACACCTTTTCCCATGACAAATTGGAGACCTCTCGAGTTGGCTGAATTGGGCATCCCCTGTTTCTGCGGCTTGCCGTCCACCCTACTATGCCAGGGACTGAAGACCGAAGATCTACTCGAGGCAGAATCGGAAATTCTAGAGGCATTCTCAAAGAAAGGGCGCATGATCCCAAACATCGGAGATATTGTCACGGAAGCTGCAGATATCGGACAAGTCATAGAAGTGGGGAATTTCGTCAAGAACTGGAGAGCATGATGGACTGCGACAGGATTATCTCTTTTCTCCCGCTTGACAATGCTCCCGTCAAGTGTATTTTTTATGTGTGTTGATATATTGATTCAGTAAAGGATGGTGAAATCATGAAGGCTGCGTTTTTCTGCGAGAGGAAAAGAAAGGATGGGGCAAGCTGCATAGACTACGTATATAGCAAGGGGCGTCGTGCCATGATAAGTGGGATTACGGATTGTTCGCCGGATATTGTTTCGTCTGCAAATTTTAACGATAATGCTGAATCCCTGAACTCTGTTGATGTTATTTTCTCGACATGGAACATGCCTGTTCTTGACGATGTCCAGATTGAGCGTCTTGGGAATTTGAAGGCTATATTCTATGCGGCTGGATCGGTTAAATATTTTGCAGAACCTTATCTTAAAAGGGGAATCGTGGTCGTCTGTGCCAAGGAGCCCAATGCTGTTTCTGTCTC
>CAZGJP010000308.1:1315-3620 GCA_964526605.1 uncultured Lentisphaera sp. | reverse complement strand
GTCCTTTCGGTGTCAATCAGAATATTCAAAGGTCCTTCAGGATTGCGATCCGTGGAGAAGCGCTCAATCACCACAACAGGAGCATTCCCGTCCGCGACACGAATAAGAGGATCCTCGGTTTTCTGAACAAGTGTCTGCTCCCCACAGAAGAAACGCTTGACTTTACCCCTTAGGACTATTGTGTCGGAAACATGATATTGTTCATATCTGTGGACAGGCGGAAGCAAGTTCATCTGTTCGGAAGCCCCGTCAACCAAAGCCTTGACGTAGGCATCCTTCTTGGTTTTGATAACAGCTTCTGCTTTTTCCTTTGAGTAGTCACCATTCAGCTCTTTTACCAGCTCGGCGGCCAGTGCAGAATGATATTTTTCGGCAATCTCACTTCGCAAACGGTCTGGAACGTCTTGCTTCAAGACATCTTTGAAAGACGTCAGTAACTGATCCCTTTGGTCAACGCTCAAAACCCGAACCACCTCTTTCAGCTCCTTGGAGGCTTTGCTACGAATCTCTTTTTCCTTCTCTTTGCGCGCCTTTTTATCGAGACTTTTCAAATCAACATCCTTCGGCATTCGTTCCACATAATCGTTGACAAGTAATTCATCCAAAATCCTTCTTAGATCCTCAAAAGATTCATCATAGTAGTTGTATCGAGGAGCTTTATCAATTGGCAGAGGGGGTAAATAGACGGTCTCAGCTCCGGAATCAATCGCCTCCTGGATGACCTTTGTGTAATCGTCATAGGTTCGCGACTTGCCACTTCGATCGGCATACGTCTTTTTCTCAGGCTTGCGCTCGACCGCCCGCCATTTCTCGGGCGGATCCCAGTCCACTTCCGGCGTGTCTTCTATCGGCAGCCCCAAAGGAAGCTCGGGAGAAGGAAACAATGAGATGCTCCCATGGGATGAAAAGTGCGTCAGCTCCTTATCGGAAGCTATCTCCTTGCCCTGTCCTGAAAAGACATTCCCATATCCCTCCGCCTTGACCTTGTGAGCATAGAAAAAACCATTCATGTTTTCAATTGCGCTGCCGTTTGCCGCTCCTTCCGTAAAGATCCCGTCAACAAGCGAAATCAGCCCCCAGCCCGACCGATTATGTATGGCGGGAACTTGATTCCGGCTCCTGATTCGATGCAATGCCAATACGTTCCCGTTGTTGTACAGACCGTATTTTCTCTGATTGATCAGTGTTATCTGGTCCAAGGTCAGCTGTCTGACAGGGCCGCGAATTCGAATCCCATAATCAAATCCCTCGACAATCACGTTTTTTATGAGGCAAGGCCCTACCAATCCACGATACATGTCAACCCCAACCATCCCGCTTGATGGGTCCGTGTTGACCACTCTGACATTCTGCATGGCACCTTGGTTATGAGCATAATAAAAAATTCCAATCGCACCCGGATTTCCTTTGCCCACGTCTATCGTCAAATCATAAACTGCATTACGGAAGGCATTTGCGGGACCGTGCAGATCATCGCGACTGGCGCAGCGAATAACTTCCTTGGGACGGTCGGGCTGATCAAAAGTGGCGCAGTTGTCCTTCAGTCTTATTACGACCTTGTCCATGTTCTCCCCTTGCAGGAATCTCCTCTTGGCTTCACCCTCCTTCTGTCCGCAGTGGATCATGTCACTTACCAAATAGGTTCCCGCCGGAAGGTAGACAGCCCTCTCCCTCAATATCGCCGCCTGCAGCATTTCAGTGCAGTCAGTCCTCCCATCGGGCTTTATATTGTATGGCGGCTTTGTGACATCACAATAACCGGCGTTGTCGGGCAACCGAACCGTTCTTGTCTTGCCTGTCTCGTTTGCGCCGGAAGCAAGGACTATTGCCCCCAATATGCAATGGATGAAGCACGCCGATAGAATTTTTATCATATTATCTCCCTCTTGTATTTTCATCGTTTGAACTTCCCTAATCCAGAACCTTATTCACTCCGTTACAATGAATTTAAAATCATGCCGTGTTCCTCCAGCTTTGTTCTTGGCTGTCGCCTGGATCAAATATTCGCCAGCCTCCTTCGGCTCTCCATGTATCACCATTCTCTTGGAGTCAAAGCGCATTCCATCCGGATAGCCTTTCACCTTGACATTCACGCCCCCTTTCTTGTCCTTTGACACGTCCTTGACGATCACCTGAATTTCCGCCTTTTCTCCCGCTTTCAAGTTGTAAACCTCCTCCATTTCGAAACTTGGGCAGCCGACATTGAAGCGGGCGGCAGATTTAGCCGTCCCATTCTCGTCCTTGACAACAAGTTCAACGAATTTTCGTTCGGGTTTCGAGGTGGTTCCGCTTATTGTTCCAGTCT
>CAZGJP010000308.1:0-1305 GCA_964526605.1 uncultured Lentisphaera sp. | reverse complement strand
CCTTCCGGGAGATTGACAGCCTCAAATGCCGCATCCTTTCCAGCCTTGAACTCCGGAGTCCAGTTGACCGTTTCTCCCACCCCCCACCTTTTGTCCTGACCGCTTTGGATCCAAGGAATCGGCTTGCCCCCGCCTGCGTTCGCCTTGCCAACAAAAAATGGGACTATCGAAGCTCTTGGATCACGCTGGTATACGCCATCCATCCCTCGGGTCAAGCTTCTCCTGCTTCCATTTTGGATTTCTTCAACCAGGGTGAAATAGCCCCTTGGATGGACGCTGCCAATTATTTCGTAGGCCATGACCACCGTCAAGTCGGAATTCTCCGCATGAAACATGGACGTGATTCCAGGCCCCCCATAGAACATTGCTCCAAGCACTTCAGCTCTTCCGCCGTAGGAATGAAGGATATCTCCCTCCATTTCGCTCTTGAAACCCAAGCACCAAATATCAGTCCCACGACTTTCAACTTTTGGAATGCCAGCTTCCAGGTTGAATTGGCTCAACCAAGCTTTTTTGTTGTTCAGACGCCAGCCGAGACCAGTCACGTCTTCGGCATAGACGTCGCCTGCATCATTCGAGCTTTTGAACATGATCTCGGTGCACGACTTAATGACAAGAGTGCGTTGAGAATTATGCTCGAGGCGCATGCACGCCCCCAAACTGTATAGAGACATTATATACTCGAAGAGCAAGGGATTCTTGCCCGCCCCTTCCGTAATCCATAAATAATTGCCCTCCCGCCCTGTGTTTTCGTGGGTTATCAGGCTTCCGCAGCTGATGATTCGATTTACATTGGGTTTGACAATGATTTTACTTGCTATTGCGTATTGGGGCTGTTTCCTTCCGTCGCCAGCCTCCCTGAGATTAGGAAAGTAGATCACTTCAGCACCTGAATCTATTGCTCTCTGGACCGCAGGTGCGTCGTCTTTTCCGTCTTCCGGCTTCTTGAACTTTATTACATTGGCCCATTTTGAAAAATCGTTCATCCAGGGGATATAAGGAGTTTCAGGCGGCTTCAGTTTGACGGATTCATTTGATCCGAAAAGAGAAACCATGGGCCTGTTGCAGTATTCATCGACCTTCCCCACCTCTAAAGGCGAAACATTATCTCCCGCCAGCTGCTCCGCCGCTCTGGCGAATCCATTCAAATCAACATTACGCAAATAGACTTCCCCTCCCTGGATTGAAACACCGGAGCCGCTCCATTCCGAATCAATGAGAACAAGCAGCGGAACGACACTTTCAGAATTAGGATCATTCTCGCCCACGTAACCTGGAACAGTTCCGTTCACATTCAGATCTCTG
>CAZGJP010000307.1:0-3639 GCA_964526605.1 uncultured Lentisphaera sp. | reverse complement strand
TGTGTTTTTTATTTAAATAAAATCTTAAAAAAAATTTTTATTTTTTCAGGTTGTGTTTTCCATATTGTACAGTAAGTTTGTAAGCTTGTCAAAGCCTTGGAAAAACGAAAAATCATAGACAACACCATCATAATCTTCCTGTCCGATAATGGAGGAGAGAAAGGTGGCGGGGTGCTTGGAAAACTTGATGAAAATAAGGGCGGTCAAATGAGCGCATTTTGCGGTCAGGCTTGGGCAACCCTACAAAACACGCCATTCCGCCTCTACAAGGCCGCGGTGCATGAGGGAGGGACATCAACGCCTTTCATAGTGCATTGGCCCAAGGGGATAAAAAAACGTGGAGCCGTATGCAAGGAAAGATCTCATATAATTGACCTTATGCCAACATTCGTTGAACTTGCCGGAGCTCACTATCCGGGAAAAAACACTGAAGGTGAGATATTGCCAATGGAGGGTAGAAGCATCGTTCCGGTCTTGAAAGGAGAGAGCATCGGAGTCCCTAGAACGCTTTGCTGGGCCCACGCTGGGAATTCAGCCATATTGGAAGGTAATTGGAAGTTGGTTAGTTTCGGAAAGACCGGGGCGTGGGAGCTATACGACATAGCCAAAGACCGAAGCGAACTCGAGGACCTTTCGGGAAAGCATAATTCCATAGTAAAGGAGCTCGAGTCGAAATGGGATGCTTGGGCAGCCAGAACCGGAGTAACTCCATATCCCAGCAAAGAAGACAAACAGGAGAAGAAGGAGAAGAAAGAAGAGAGGAAAGAGGAGAAGAAGAAAGCTAAGGACAAAAAATCGAAGGATAATAATGATGTTCAAGAATAAAATAAAACAATTACTATAAACAACAATTAGAGGGACATCATGACGAAACATGGAATATTCGGTACTTTTGGCGCTGGGGCGGCCTCCGCCTTGCTGACAAGCACCACGCCACTGACCGGGCAGGCGGTGGAAATGCGCCAGCCTGAAAACAAACCAAATATCATATTGATGCTAATTGATGACATGGGCTACGGCGATTTGGCCTGTTTTGGATCCAAGATCAACCGAACCCCCAATCTTGACAAATTAGCGGCAGAAGGGGTGAAATTCACAAGCTTCTACGCCGCCCCGGTATGCAGTGCATCGAGGGCACAGTTGCTCACCGGATGCTATAACAAGAGGGTTGATGTCCCCGCCGTCTTATTTCCAGTGGCATCGGCAGGGTTAAGTCCGGATGAGAAAACAATCGCAAGCCTCCTGAAGCCGAAGGGATACAGTACGATGGCTATCGGTAAATGGCATCTTGGGGATCAGAGCGCATTTCTCCCCACAAATCACGGCTTCGATCATTGGTTCGGAATCCCATATTCAAATGACATGGGGCCGAAGGAAACAAACAATGAAAAGAAGAAAAAAAAGAAGGAAGATAACAGACCACCACTGCCACTGGTCAACGACAAGATAGTAATTGAAGCGCCTGTGGATTGCCAAAGCGTCACAAAGCGCTATACCGAAGTTGCAGTCAAATTCATAACTGACAACAAGGATAAGCCCTTCTTCCTGTATTTTCCTCATACGGCTGTTCACACACCACTTTCACCAGGCAAGGATTTTGTTGGAAAATCCGGACATGGGCCCTACTGCGACTGGGTTGCAGAGGTGGATTGGAGCATGGGAGAAATAGTTGATACGCTGAAGAAATTGAGACTGGACAAGAATACGCTTGTCATATTCCTGAGTGACAACGGTTCAAATGGAAAGAATGGCGCAAGCAATGCGCCGTTCCGCGGAGCCAAGTTCAGCACTTGGGAGGGAGGAATGAGGGTGCCATTCATCGCACGGTGGCCTGGTATGATCCCGGCCGGAACATCGTGTGACACAATGACCAGTGAAATTGATATAATGCCAACCTTGGTCAAGCTCGCAGGTGGCGAAATCCCCAAAGATCGCATAATAGACGGAATGGATATTTGGTCGTTATTATGCGGAAAATCCAAAGAATCGCCACACGAGGCGATATATTATTGGTTCTGGACTGAACTCCAGGCGGTCAGATCGGGTCCTTGGAAAATGGCGATAGCCACCCAAAAGGGTGGTGGATCGGATGACGATGAAAATGATGGAAAGAAGAATGGAAAGGAAGGAGACACCCCCGCTTCACGCGAAAAAACCCATTTTTTAAAAATTTTTGCCGTTCCGGGCGAAAACAATGATATCGCAACTGAAAATCCAGAGGTCGTGAAGCGACTCCAATCACTTGTTGACAAAATGGAAAAGGACCTTGGCTCCGGAAAAACAGGAAAGAAAGAGACAGCTTCTGGCATAAGGACCAATAAGCATAAAGTTGGCGCCCCCAAACCAATGCTGATGCTAAACAAGGACGAATATGACTGACATAGAAAAAAGGGAGGCTAAGGCCATGCGCAGCAACGGAAAGGCTATCTTGACGCTTGTTTCACTTGCTCTTAGCGTTATCATCGGGCTGGCGATAGCTAGAGGGCGAGCCCCATCGCTCAATACAAATGCAGAAACAACACGCAAGATCAGGATAGGACTCTCGCTGGATACATTAAAGGAGGAACGCTGGCAGAGGGACAGGGATATATTCGTGAAGAGAGCAGGCGATCTCGGAGCCGAAGTCCTCGTCCAGTCTGCAAACAGCGACGACACAAGGCAGATGCGCGATGTGGAATCCCTGATCAGCAGCAAGGTGGATGTCGTGGTTATAGTTCCTCACAATGGAGCAGCAATGGCCAAGGCAGTGGACATGGCCAAGGCGTCCGGGATTCCGGTGATAGCCTATGACAGACTGATAACCGGATGCGATCTTGATCTCTACATGAGCTTCGACAACATCAAGGTTGGGGAATGCCAAACCAGATACCTGCTGGACAACCTTCCAACACCTGGCAAGGGAGCAATAGTCAGGATATATGGTTCCAAGACGGATCATAATGCCTTGCTCTTCAAGCAGGGACAGGACAACGTCCTTGCCCCATACCTTGGAAGTGGAGATTTGAAGGTGCTACACGAGGACTGGGCTCAGGACTGGAAGCCTGAAAACGGAAAGAAGATCATGAATGCGGCTATAACGAAATTCGGAGATAGGATAGATGCGGTACTGGCATCCAACGACGGAACGGCTGGTGGAGCAATACAGTCCCTCCTTGAAGAGGGGCTCGCGGGTAGGATGATAGTCACTGGCCAAGATGCGGACCTCGCCGCCTGCCAGAGGATAATGGCCGGCACCCAGTCCATGAGCGTATACAAGCCCTTGAAAGCTCTCGCATCGAGGGCTGCAGAACTCGCCGTCGCCGTTGCAAGAAAGGAACTGATAGTTGCGAACGGAGAAATAGACAACGGCAAGAGAAAAGTCCCAGCCATACTGATGGAAGTCATCCCCGTAGACAAAAATAACATCATGGAAACCGTAGTGAGAGATGGATTTCATAGTGCGGAATCGCTCAAGGCAGGAAATTGAACAATGATCGGCGGCACTAACATACTTGAACTTATCGCCGTCACGAAAAAATTCCCCGGAGTATCCGCTCTGAAGAATGTCAGTTTCGGCCTTCGACGTGGAGAAGTCCATGCGATATGCGGAGAGAATGGGGCCGGTAAGTCCACCCTCATAAAGCTGCTATCGGGAATACA
>CAZGJP010000306.1:0-3641 GCA_964526605.1 uncultured Lentisphaera sp. | reverse complement strand
CATCCACAAGGGGGTATGCGGCACTGCGCTGGCGAGGGACGTGGTCAGGCAGTTCAAGTCGAAACCGGGGGAGATCGTCCGCAACATCTATGTGCTATTCCTGTCGAGATACCCGACTATGGACGAGATGAAGACCGTTTCCGAAAACTTCCGTTCGGCGATGTCGGAGCTCGACGCGCTCTCGAAAGAGGACGGGAAGAAGAACGGGAAGGGCAACGAGAAGAGGAAGGCCGAGGCCATGAAGAAGGCGGGAGAATCGCTGCGCCAACTCATATGGGCGCTGGTGAACACGGAGGAATTCATATACAAGCATTGAGCCTGGTGGCAGGATGCAGGTTTCAGGATGCAAGTTTCAAGTTTCAGGATACAAGTTTCAGGATACAGGATACAAGTTTCAGGATACAGGATACAAGTTTCAAGATACAAGATGCAGGGTGGAAGTTTTGAAAATGGAGAAATGAAGATGGACTTGTCGAGGAGAAAATTCATTGGAGGGGCTGGGCTTTTCCTCGGGGCGCTTGCGTTTGGCGACAGACTGCGGGCGGTCGAGAGGATGGCCGCCTCCGCCGGGAAGAGGGTGGCGAAGGCGAAGTCCGTGATAGAGATATGGCTATGGGGCGGTCCGTCGCATCTGGAGACATTCGATCCGAAGCCCGATGCCGGGGAGGAATACAATGGCGGATTCAAGGCGATTCCGACGAACGTGCCAGGCATCGAGATAAGCGAGTTCCTGCCCAATCTCGCGAAGCAGGCGGACAAATACTCTATCATCCGCAGTATGACGCACGGCAACAACGGCCACGAGACGGCGACCTATCTGATGCAGACGGGGCGCGAGCCGGGAGGGAAGGTCTTTCCCGCGATTGGCGCAGTGATAGGCATGATGAGGGGATACGACTACGGCTACAAGGGCAAGATACCGCCATATGTCCTCATTCCCGTCGCGAAGGGGCGTTTTTCCGAGATGGGCTTTCTCAACCCGAAATACAGGCCGTTGGTCACCGGAGGCGATCCGAACGCGTCCGTATTCGCAGTGGAGGGGATAGTGAACCAGTCCATCAGCAAGGACCAGCAGAAGAGGAACAGGGACTTGCTCCGGAAGCTGAACTCCTTCGAGGGCGAGTTCGGGGAGAGCAAGGAGATGGGCTCCTTCAGGAAGTCCGGCGACGAGGCGTACGATCTCATAACTGGCGACGCCGGTGCAGTCTTCGATCTTTCCAAGGAGAAGCCCGAAATCCGCGATGCATACGGGCGGAACACGCTGGGACAGAGCTGTCTGGCCGCCCGCAGGCTTGTCGAGGCCGGCGTGCCGTATGTCACCATAAACTGTCCGGGATGGGACACGCACAAGAGGCATTTCTTTTCGATGAAGCAGAAGCTTCCCCAGCTGGACATGGGGCTTGCCTCGCTGTTGAAGGATCTCCAGGAGAGGGGGTTGCTTGATTCGACGATAGTCTGGTGCTCCGGCGAGTTCGGGCGCCAGCCGAAAATATCCCAGGAAAGCCCTTGGAACGGGGGCAGGCAGCACTACGGAAAATGTTTCAGCGCGCTGGTCGCCGGAGGTGGATTCAAGGGCGGATGCGCTCTGGGTAAGTCCGACGCCAAGGGGGAGAACCCGGCGGAACGCCCAGTGTATCCGCAGGATTTCTTCGGCAGCATATACGAGCTCATGGGCATAGATCCCGAGGCGAAGATGCCAAATCCGATGGGAGAGGACATCGCCCTGATGCCGCCGCAGTCGCAGCACGGAAGATTGAAGGAGTTGTACAAATGATAGGGAGATACAGGATACAGGATGCAGGATGCAGGATACAGGATGCAGGATACAGGATGCAGGATGCAGGATACAGGATACAGGATGCAGGATGCAGGATGCAGGACGTTTTCCAGCCCCGCTGAAAGCGCTGGCGGGCAGGATACGGGGGGAGTCGTTCAGCGTTGTCACGTTCAACGTTGTCACGTTCAGCGTTGAAGGCGTGAGGCGAAGGGAGAAGGGCGTAGGGCGAAAGGCTGAAGGCTGAAGGGACAGAAACGGAGAGTGGGAGAAAGGGAGAAAAAATCCTAATCACGAATCACAAAACACGAATTACGAACTACAAAATCCAGACACCGAAACTTGAAATTGGGGATTTGTAATTAGTAATTTGATACTTTTAACTTGAAACTCGTAACTTGTAACTCGAAACTTGTAACTTGTAACCTGTAACCTGTAACCTGTAACCTGGAACTTGAAACTCGAACAATCGGCTCAAGAATGAAAAAACTCATGCTCCTATTGATGTTTAACGCTGCGATTTTCGCGGAATGGAATTTGTCCGCGCAGGTCTCGGGGCCGCAGATCGGGTATGTCTATCCCGCCGGAGGTAGGGCTGGAGAGACGCTCGACGTGGTTGTCGGCGGGATGGCGTTGCGGAACGTCAATTCGGCATACGTGTCGGGCGGCTCCGTGACGGTTGTCTCGGCGAAGCTGTTCAGCCCGTTCAAGAATTTCAGCAACGATCTTCAGAACGAGCTTCGTCCGATCATAGTTGCGATCGAGAAGGGCGAGGACCCTGTGGCCGCATCGGTGAAGAACACGGAGAGGCAGCTTGACAAATTGAAGAAACAGGCGGAGAAGGACGCTGACGATGGGAAAGTGCCCGGGAGCAACGAGATGCTGAAGATAGTTCCCGGCGAGAGGCTGATCTACGTGGACATGACGCCCGAGGAGGTGGTCAAATACATAAAAGGGATGCCGCCGCTCGAGTATCAGTGCCTTTGCAAGGAGATATTGACCCGTCAGGATCCTCTGCAGGCGAGTCCGGCCATAGCGCAGAAGGCGCTGGTCAGATTGAAGATAGAGCCCGATGCGAAGCCTGGAATCCGCGAGCTGCGTGTCAGCGGGGATGCCGGTGTCAGCAATCCGCTCCGCTTCGTGGTCGACAGCGTTCCCGAGAAGGCGGAGGAATACTTCATTCCCGAACTCAAGAGGAAGACCCCTTCCATCGACGCGTTCCCTGCGCTTATGAACGGCGAGATAATGCCTGGGGAAGTCGACATTGTCAAATTCGAGGCTGGCCGCGGCGAGACCTTCCTCTTCACGCTGAAGGGCAGGGCGCTTGTGCCATTCCTTGGCGATGCCGTTCCGGGCTGGTTCCAGCCGGTCATATCCGTCCATGGCAAGGATGGGGCCATGCTCGCTTCCGCCGACGACAACTACTCGGATCCGGATCCGATTCTCCGCTTCACCGCTCCGTCCGACGGCAAATACGAGATGCGGATACGCGATTCCATATACAGGGGGCGCGAGGATTTCGTATATCGTCTCAAGGCTGAAAAGATATCCGGGGCCGGCGCTCCAGCCCTCCCTTTCGATCCCCCCGGAAGATTCTCGCATCTGGAGAGGGTTGGCGAGGTGGACGGCAATGACTGCGTCACCGCTGCGCAGTCCATCGGGTTCCCATCCATGGTCTCAGGGACGTTCTCGAAATCCGGAGATGCGGACTACTATCGTGCGAAATTCGCGAAGGGTGACAAGGTGGTGCTGGAGACTTTCTCCCGCAGAGGAGGCTCCCCGGCCGACACCCTTGTCCAGATATTCTCGCCACATGGCGGACTTGTCGCATCCAACGACGATTTCAGGAATCCCAACGTCGGCCTGG
>CAZGJP010000305.1:0-3669 GCA_964526605.1 uncultured Lentisphaera sp. | reverse complement strand
ATGCGGCGAGGCTTTGTGCGGCCCTCATGAGGGCGAGGGATGCTCTCGGGCTGCATCCGCTGGCCAGGGAGGGATGTATTCTGGTGGCGTCGGCGATGGCCAGGATGTATTCCTTTATCGGCTCGGAGACGTGGACGTTCCTGACGAGGGAATGGCACTGGAGTATTTCGGTGGCCTTTACGACGAAGGATATCTCGTTTATGGGGTGCTGCTTCATCTGGGATGAGAGAATCTCCTTCTCCGCGTTCTTGTCCGGATAGCCTATTGATATTCTCATGAGGAACCTGTCGAGCTGGGGCTCGGGGAGCGGGTATGTCCCGTGGTAGTCGGACGGGTTCTGGGTGGCGATCACGAAGAATGGCTTGGGCAGGACATGCGGCCTGCCGTCTATGGTCACGACGGAGTCGGCCATGCATTCGAGGAGGCTTGACTGCGTCCTCGGGGTGGTTCTGTTTATCTCGTCGGCGAGTATGACGTTTCCGAATATGGGACCGGGGATGAAGTTGAAGTCCGCCTTGTTATCGTCGTATATGTTTACGCCGGTGATGTCCGATGGCATCATGTCGGGAGTGAACTGTATCCGCTTGAATGTTCCCTGTATTGATTTTGCGAGCGCCTGGGCGAGGATGCTCTTGCCGACGCCGGGGATGTCCTCGACGAGGAGGTGTCCGTCGGCGAAGAGGCATATTATGACGTTTCGGACGACTTCCGGCTTCCCCTTGAAGACGCGCTTGATGTTGTCCTCTATGCGTCTGATCATGAGGCTCATGAAGTCAGGGCTGTAGTATTCGGATGTCCGCAGTCCGCTTTTTCTCGGGATTGCGAGGGTTTCCGTGCTCACGAGGGAGTCGGTGTTGTTGAAGACGAAGACGTTGCCTCCGATCTGGACGACGTCGAGGTGCTTGAGCTCGTATCTTCCCTCGATGGGGGTTGAGTTGACGAAGGTGCCGTTTGCGCTGCCGAGGTCCTCGATGGTGGAGATGGCGCCGTCGCACGTGATCCTGGCGTGTCTTCTGGAGACGTCTCCTGAGTCGAAGACGAGGTTGCACGAGGATTCGCGGCCGATCACGAATTCGCCATTCTCGAGTTTTATCTCGGCCTGCTTGTTGTAGCCTTTCTGGACATTGATGGTTGGCATTTGGTCTCCGGATCGTTGCTTATTTGCCTATCACCGCCTCGACGTGGATTTCCTCTCCGTCGATGTCGAGCGGCACGGTGTTTCCTACTATTTTCGTTCCGTTTACGGTCAACGACGCGACGCCCTTTGATTTGGATTTGGGGTTGGCGACGCTGATTTTGTAGGTCTTGCCCCTGAACTTTCTTGTCGCGGAGAATCCTTTCCACTGGGATGGGATGCAGGGGTCTATGACGAGCCCCTGGGGGCCGGGTCTTATGCCCAGCATGTGCTGCGATGCGGCGACGAAGGACCAGGAGGCGGTGCCCGTGAGGAAGGAGTTCTTGGCCTCGCCGGGTGTCATCGCGTCGCGGCCGGCGGTCATCTGGCTGTAGACGTATGGTTCGCAGCGGTAGCGGTCCATCTGGCTCTCCTTCGCGCTGGGGCAGACGGCCATGTAGTATTCGAAGGCCCTGTCGCCTCTGCCGAGCATGGTCTCGGCTATCTGTATCCATGTGTTGTTGTGGGTGAATATTCCGGCGTTTTCCTTGTATCCCGGCGGATAGGAGCTTATCTCGCCGAGATGGAGCAGGTATTTGGAGTATGGGGGCTGCTGCAGGATTATTCCGTCCGGCGTGGCGAGATGCTTTTTGACGGAGTCGAGTGCTTTTCTCGCGCGGCCGTCGTCCAGTCCGACCCCGCCCATGACGCACCATCCCTGGCTTTCGATGAAGATTCTTCCCTCCTCGCATTTGCGCGACCCGACTGGATTTCCAAAGGCGTCGAATGCGCGGAGGAACCAGGAGCCGTCCCATCCGTGCTTCACGATCTGGCGTCTCATGTTGGCGGCTTCGTCGAGGCTGCGCCTGGCGTCGTTCTCCCTGCCGAGGAGCCTGTATATGCCGGCCATTTTCCCGCAGGCGCAGCAGAAGAGGCCGGCTATCATCACCGACTCCGCGATTTTCGCATGTTCGCCGCCGAGGTCTCCGGCGAGCTGGAAGCTTTCGCCGGGGGTTTTCGAGAAGCAATTGAGGTTCAGGCAGTCGTTCCAATCCGCGTGCCCGATGAGCGGGAGTCCGTGCGGGCCTCTGTTGCGGAGAGTGTATTGCAGCGACATGTCGAGATGGTCCAGAAGTGTCGCAGCGTCCTTGTTGTCCTTGTCCGCGCATCCTATCTTTTCCTTCAGGATGGACAAGTCGCCTGTTTCGTTGATGTATGATGACACGGAGAGCGGCAGCCAGAGGGGGTCGTCGTTGAATCCGCTGCCCATCATGGAATTGCCCTTCTTGGTGAGGGGCTGATACTGGTGGTAGCATGTTCCGTCGGAGAGCTGTGTGGCGGCGAGGTCGAGGAGGCGCTGCCTGCATCGTTCCGGCTGCATGTGGACGACTCCGAGGACATCCTGGTTGCTGTCGCGATAGCCCATTCCCCTTCCGATTCCCGACTCGTATAGCGAAGCCGACCGCGACATGTTCAGCGTTGTCATGCATTGATACTGGTTCCATGTGTTGACCATGCGGGCCATGTGCCTGTCCGGGAGTTCGGCCTGGAATACCGAGAGGAGCCCGTTCCAATGCTCCTTGAGTTTTTCGAAGGCGGCGTCCACGTCCTGCGTCTTTGCGAATTTCGCGGCCACGCTTCCGAATCCGGATTTGGCCGGCATTCCGTTCCTGTCGAACTTCCTGTCCTCGGGGTTCTCCTCGTAGCCGAGGATGAAGTGGATTCTCCTTGATCCGCCCGGCCTCAGGCGCAGATTCGTCTGGATGGCCGCGACGGGAGCCCATCCCAGGGTCTTCCTGTTCGTGCATCTTCCCGTGGTGACCGCCTTTGGGGCGTCGAGTCCATCGTGGACGCCGACGAAGTTGTCGCGGCCTGTGTCGAAACCCGACATCTCCGCTCCGAAGATGGCGAAGTACGCGTAATGGTTTCTTCTCTCGCGGTATTCGGTCTTGTGGAATATGGCGTTTTGCCCGACTTCGGTTTCGCCGATCGAGAAGTTCCGCTGGAAGTTGCTCATGTCGTCCATTGCGTCCCAGAGGCACCATTCGATGAAGCCCCAGAGCGAGACATTCTTGTCCCTTGCGGAGAGGTTTTTCAGTTCGATGTCCCATATCTCGAGGTTGTGGTCGAGGGGGACGAAATATTTCGCCGAGACTTCGAGTTTGTCTTTTCTTCCGCAGATTCGCGTGTATCCGAGGCCGTGGCGGCATTCGTAGCGGTCGAGGCGGGTCCTTGTCGGCTTCCATCCCGGGTTCCACACGGATTTTCCGTCCTTCACGTAGATGTATCTGCCGTTGGAGTCGAGCGGGACGTTGTTGTATCTGTATCTTGTGAGCCTGCGGAGGCGGGCGTCGCGGTAGAACGAGTATCCTCCCGCGGTGTTGGATATTATCCCGAAATAGTCCTGTGATCCGAGATAGTTTATCCACGGGAGCGGGGTGTCCGGCCTCTTTATCACGTATTCCCTGTTCTTGTCGTCGAATTGTCCGTATTTCATGTGATGTCCTTTTTTGGTTCGCAGGGGTTGAAAATAGCCCATGGCTTTTTTTTTTCAA
>CAZGJP010000304.1:0-3671 GCA_964526605.1 uncultured Lentisphaera sp. | reverse complement strand
ATCTCCTCCCTCTCTATCCGATTTTATTCATCCTGTGCGGAGTTCTGGGAGATACGAGAATCACGGACCGCTCCCGCTGGATAAAAGCTCTGGCTGGCGTCTGCGCGGTCTGGCTCGCGTTCGAGTCGGTGGCCATCGCCCCTCATCATCTTGCATATTTCAACCAGTTCGCGGGCGGGCCGCGGAATGGCTACAAGCTGCTTGTTGACAGCTCCCTTGACTGGGGACAGGATCTGAAGGAGCTCAAAAGAAAGACAGATGTATCCCCGGCTGAGATGAAGGGGAATATCTATCTTTCCTACTTCGGGACTGCCTCGATAAACAGCTACGGCCTGGAGAGATTCATCTCCCTGCCGGGATATTTCACGCAGGAGAATTTCCGCATCCACGGCTATGGGCCGGGAACATATTGCGTAAGCGCGACCATGCTGCATCTGCTCTACTACCAGGACATCTTCGCGTCCTTGAAGTTCCCTCCCGAAATACTCTTCGACGATTCCTTCGAGAAGCTGCAGCCCTTTGTGTCGGACATGCTCGCCGCGGCGGACAGGGGAGACGAAGCTCTCGCCGCCTTCTTCCGGGAGAACGGCGAGGAATTCTGCATGCGCCGCTACCGGGCATACGATCTGATTAGATTCGCCAGGCTTTGCGAGCATCTGAAGAGGAGGACACCGGATGGGAGCGCAGGACACTCGATACTCATCTACAAGCTTGATCAAAGCGACATAGACGCGGCGATGAGGATGAAGGTCAGCTTCTGAGACGCGGAAATCGCGGAAGAAATTATTCTCCACGACGCAGCCCCCCTTGCTGAACGCGTCTTCCACGAATTGACACAAATTATTTATCTTCCTTTGCTTTCAAGGTTGAATTTTAGTGGTCATGCAATATATTTTCCATAAACTGTCATTAAACGACAGTATAAGACTATTTTGAGGGTAGCGATGAATAAATTGACGGAAAAGTTTTTTGAGATCAGTCCTGATGGCTTTTTCACCAGCCAGGACATCGCTGCTCTATTCCCTGGAAGCGAGGACAGCAGATACGCGCTTGCGAAGAGGGCTCTCGCGTCCGGAGAGATAATCCACGTTCGCAGGGGGCTTTACTGTCTCGCCTCGAAATACATCAGGAGGAAGATCAATCTTAACGCGTTGTCGCAGCGCGTATATGGTCCATCCTATGTAAGTCTTGAGTCGGCGCTTTCATGGCATGGCTGGATTCCGGAGGCTGTTTATGCGGTGACAAATGTGTCTTCGGGCAAATCAAAGGACTTCAGGACTCCGCTGGGACTATTCAGCTACCGGCGCGTGCCTCAGAACGTCCTATACGCGGGTGTGGACAGGATAGGCGACGAGTCTGGAGGCATCTTCATGATGGCGTCGGCGGTAAAGGCGCTGGCCGATTATGTTTATGTGATGAAGAAGGACTGGAGCGGGGTGAAAGCCCCTTCCGAAAGTCTCCGGATAGAGCCTGAAAGTTTTGACTCCATAAGCTCCTCGGACATTGACTCACTGATTGAGAATTACAGATCCGGAAGGGTCAGGAGATTCTTGAAAGGATTAAAAAGGGATTTGAAATCATGAGCATCAAACTTGTCCAGGAAAGGCTGATCTCCTACGGATGCAAGTCGGAGCAGGAGGAAGGGCATGCCATAAGGGAAATCACACAGGAGCTGATTCTGGCTGCGCTGGGAAGAACCGATTTTTTCAAATGTGGCATATTCCAAGGAGGCACATGCCTGCGAGTGTTTTACGGATTGAACAGGTTTTCAGAAGACCTTGATTTCATACTTAGGAAGCCGGATTTGAAATTCAACATGCAGCCATACCTGCAGGCGTTGACCGACGAATTGCGGTCATACGGATACAATCTGGAGATAATTGATCGCTCAAGAGCCGACAACACGCTAAAAAAAACCTTCATAAAGGACAATTCCGTCGGGAAAATTCTGAGGATGAATTATTCCGGCAAGGCAGGACCGTCGCGGAAGCTTGCGGTCAAGCTGGAGATCGACTCGAATCCTCCGTCAGGAAGCATGGAGGAGATAAAATACTTGGATTTTCCCTTCATATCATCTGTGGTCGTCCAGGACAGGACAAGTCTTTTCGCTGGGAAGATTCATGCGCTGCTCTGCAGGGAATATGTTAAAGGGAGAGACTGGTATGACTTCCTATGGTACAGCGGCCGGAACTTCAAGATCAACCATGGCTTTCTCGCTTCCGCGCTCAAGCAGAATGGGCCATGGAAAGGGCGGGATTTCCCAGTGGATGACATCTGGTGCAGGAAGGAAATCGGGAGAAGAATACGAGCGATAGACTGGGCCGGGGCGGCTGAGGATGTGAGAAGATTCGTGAGGGACTCGGAACAGGAATCGCTTGCCCTATGGAGCAGGAAGCTCTTCCTCTCCCAGCTCGACAAATATTTCAAAACCCAACTCGTTTTTCGCAGGAAAACGGGTTAGCGGAATCGGCTTTCAGAGAATTGTCATGTTGTCGCAGTGGACGGCCTCGTCGTCGCAGTCATGCCCGAGTATGGCCTTCAGTTCGGAGCTTTTTCTTCCTGCTATCCTGCGGATTTCGCATGCGTGGTAGTTGCTGAGACCCTTTGCGACGACCGAGCCGTCCTCTGAGCAGATGTCCACGGTGTCTCCGATCTGGAAGTCGCCCTCCACGGATTTGATTCCCGACGGGAGGAGGCTCTTTCCCCTCTCGGCCAGGGCGCGTGCGGCGCCGTCGTCCACGAATATCCTCCCCTTCGACTTGGAGAAGAATCCGAACCATCTTTTTCTGGAGGTCATCTGGCTGGCGGACGGGAGGAAGAGAGTCCCCCTTTCCTCCAAGCAGAATATCTTTCGGATGATCTCCGGGTCGCGTCCGTCCGCCACGATGAGAGGTTCGCCCGCCTTGCTCACCATTTCCGCAGCTCTGATTTTCGATGCCATGCCCCCGATGGAACTGTTGCTGTCGTCGGTCCCGCTGGCCATCATGCGGAGCTTCTGGTCTATCCTTCTGACAAGCGGGACAAGGACCCCGCCGGCCCCCAGCTTCGTCATGAGCCCCTCCACCGTGGTGAGTATGATTGTCAGGTCGGCCTTGAGCATGACGGCGATGAGAGCGGCGAGCCTGTCGTTGTCGCCGAACTTGAGTTCGTCCACCGAGACAGTGTCGTTCTCGTTTATGACAGGCAGGATGTTTCTCTTGAGCAGGGCGTTGAGACAATTCATTATGTTGAGGTGGCGTTCGCGGTCGTTGAGGTCGTCCGCTCCGAGGAGGATCTGCGCGCAGTGGAAGCCGTGCCTGGCGCATTCCTTCTCGTATAGCGACATGAGCTTGCTCTGTCCTATGGCGGCGAGCGCCTGTATGTCGGAGAGTTCCGCGGGTCTGCGTTTCATCTCGAGGGTTCGCATCCCGAGGCCCACAGCGCCGGATGACACAAGTATGACCTGCCTGCCGCTGCTTTTGAGGAATGCGATCTGGGAGACGATGTCGCCGATCCTTCCGGTGTCGGTCAGGAGGCGTGTTCCGACCTTGAGCACGATTCTTTTTGCGCCGCCAATGATTTCACTGCGCAACCGGGTGTTGTTCTCTGTTGTCTGCATTGATATCATTCCATTTGATCGAGGGCGTTAAATTAGTCTGCGAATCGAGGAATGCAAAAATGCCAGCGACCGC
>CAZGJP010000303.1:0-3672 GCA_964526605.1 uncultured Lentisphaera sp. | reverse complement strand
AGGCCATGGTCTTCGATTTGGTGTTAAGTTAAATTCCACGACCTTTCGGGTTCTGACGTACGACTCGGAATCAGAACATCTCCTTCATCTTGACCATCGTGTCGCGCTGGACCTTGGCTTTCTTCATGTATTCGTCGTTCTGCTCGTCTGGGAATTTCGCGATGAAGGCATCCCATTCGGCGATGATCTTCTCGATGTCTGCCTTGCTTCCTGCAGGCATTCTCTTGACGGTGTCGTGGACAGACTGATATTCGACCTTGAGCTTGGATTCGACCGGGATGGGCTTTGACGAGGGTATCTTCTTTATGACTATCTCTCCGTCGCCTCTGGCGGCGGAGCGTCTTTCGAAGTATTTTCTGACCTGGGTTCCCAGCCAGATGATGAAGATGCATGCCGCCAGCGAGCCCACGCTTATGACCACATATATGATCTGGCTTTTCTTCTGCTTCAGTTTTATAAGGCCGGAATTCGTTATGTTCGTGGCCGTGAGGGTGTTCTTGTTCTCAGGCTTCGGCTTGAGACCGCTCGCAGTCGCCGTGACATTGTTCCCGTTGCCATCGGGTTTCTTCTCGCCGTCGGGCTTTACCGCCTTGGCCGATGCCGTCGTTGACGCCGGCAGGGGTTTTCTGCCCGGGAGCGGAGCGGGCCCCTTCCTCTTCTTGTCCGGGAATAGCGGTTTCTTGTCTGGAGGAGTCTTGGACTTGCCTGCATCCTCCTTCTTATCGTCTCCTGCTTTTTCGTCCTTTCCGGTCTTGTCCTCGGCGTGTTTCTCTTCGGGTTTCTTCTCGTCCGGCTTCAGGTCCTTCGCGGTGGTGGCGAGAGACAATTCCGGGATGTCTTCCTTCTTCTCCGCTTCGCCATCCTTCTTTTGTGGCGCGGGAGAGTCGGATTTGTTTTCCGAGGCGGCTTTTCCTATCGCCGGAGGCTCGTCTTTCTTCCCCATGTCGAGCTTGCCGGCGTCGGCCGCTGCGGGCGTGAGCAGTATTGTCGGAGCCTCCTCCTTCTTGTCCGCCTCGTTTTTCCTTTCTGGTTCCACCGGCTTTTCCTTTTGCCCGGAGACGGGCTGGGATTCCATCGGGGGCTGCTCCGATTTCTTCTCGTCGGCGGCTGGATTAGCGACATGCGTTTCGGGGCTCGGCCCCGCATCGTTTTCCGGGCTTTTCCGTGCTGGCGGGCTCTCGATTTTGACTTCCTCCTTCGCCAGAAGCGGCTCCAGCGCGGGAGGTTGCGGTGGCTGTTCCGGGGGCTTCTGGTCGAGCGGCTGGATTGCCGGGAGGGGTTGAGGGAGTGGCTTTGCGTCAGCCTCCAGCTTCGCCTGTTCGAATTCCTTCCTCATCTGCTCCAGCTTTTGCATCTCCTTCTTTATACGTTCCTCGGCCTCCATCTCGGCCTTCTGCTTCTCGAGTATGATCTTTTCGGAGAAGAAGGCGGATGTCTCCTGGACCGCCTTTTTGGCGGCCTCTTCCGCGATCTTCCGGGTGAGTTCTGCATCCTCAGCGGCTTTTTTAGCCAGCCTCGCCTTTTCCTCTGCGATCTTGCGTTCGGCCTCCTCCTTCGCGAGCCTTATCTGCTCCTCCGCGATTCGCTGGGCCTCTTTCAGGATGAATTCCTTTCTAGCGGCCTCGTCGGCCTCGATGCGGCTCTTCTCGGCGGCGATTGCCGCATCTTCGTTCGTCTGCGGCGGGGGCTGCTGCCGGGATGCGGCCGTCTGGAATTGCTGGGTCGGACGCTGCTGCTGGGGCGGAACTCCAGGTCTGCTTCCGGGCGTGATGAGCTTTCCCTTCATCGCCAGAGAGGTCTGTCCCGCCGGTCTCGGAGGTGGAGGCGATGGCTGTTGCGGTGGCCTCTGCTGGAATTGGGCGGGTCTCTGCTGGGGCTGCGATGGAGGCCTTTGAATCTGCTGTGGCGGCTGAGCCGCTTGCGGAGCTGGAGCGGATGCTTGTCTGCCGCCGGTCTGAAACACTATTTTCTTCTGGGTGGTCACCGACATTGGAGCGGCCGGCTTCGGAGGTGGAGCTGGAGCTTGCACCTGTTGAGGGGCTGGCTGCGGTGGAATCGAGACCGATGATTGTCTCACGTTGGTCTGGAAGACTATTTTCTTCTGAGTTGTGGCGGACATCGGCGCGGCCGGCTTCGGAGGAGGAGGAGCCTGCGGCTGTGCAGGAGCCGGCCTCTGCGGAGCGCCCGGCTTGCCTAGGGTGAATTTCTTCTTCCCCGCCGTGGTCTGGCCGCTGCTGACCGGCGCCGGAGTTGGCGGAACTTGTGGCGTTTCGACCGCAACCTCCTCTTGGGCAGGGCTTTGCGGAACGGCCTGCTGGGCTGTCTGCGGCATCGGTCTCTTGTAGGGGCCGGTGGATGATTTCGAGAGCATGCCTGCGAATCCAAGGTCTATCGCCTTGGCCACCTTCACTGGACGCTTCGCGGCAAGGGCGGCCTGCTCCTGGGCGATCTCGTTCATTATCTGCTCCTTTGGGACCGCCACGGTCGGAGCGTCCAGATCATCGTTGGTGAAAGTTTCCGCGCCGGTCTCGTCCTGGACTGGCATCATGTTCCCGCCGCATTGCGGGCATTGGACTGCGGATTCGAATTCGTCGAGCTCTCCGAGGACCTTGCATGACTGGCATTTATATAGATAGGCCATTATTCCTTGACATCCGCGCTGTTTTCTTTTTTGATTGAAATGTAGACGGCCAAGTCCTCCAAGTCAAACCTGGTTTTTCCATCTTTTCCATCTTCCCGGGACATGCTCACGGCGAGGGTCTCGTCCGAAATGTATTTCCCGAATTTCGCGAAGGCCTCCGCGACTTCAGCCGCCGCCTCGGCGTATGAGATGCTGATCCTGTCGGAAACGTCGAATCCGCATTCCTTCCTCATGTTCTGTATCCTGCTGACGAGTTCCCTGGCCACCCCCTCTGTCTTGAGTTCGTCGTCAAGGGTCATGTCCATCGCGACGGTGATTCCCGCCTCGCTGGCGGCGGAGAGTCCCTGTTTCTCCTCTCTCGATACGATAATGTCCTCTCGTGACAGTGCGAGTTTTTCTCCATCGAGCTCGATTTCGGCGCTGCCTCCGTTCTCGACGGTCGTAATCTGCCCCGGAGAGAGTCTTGCGATTTTCGCGGCGGCGGCCTTCATCTTCTGTCCGAGTTTCGGGCCGAGGGTCTTGAAGTTTGCCTTCGCCGAGAGATTGACCAGAGCGGTGTCGTCTCTGGTCGCGGAGATGTCCTTTATGTTGAGTTCCTCCGCTATGATGCCCATGGTTTCGGAGAGGAGTTCGCAGACTAGCGGGTCGGGTGCCGCGATGACGGCCTTTCGGAGCGGCTGCCTGGTTCTGACGCTGTGCTTGGCGCGCAGGAATCTGCCCAGAGACACCGCCCTTATCGTCGCATCCATCTGCCGTTCCAGTCTTTCGTCGCGTTCGGAAAGGGCTTCCGGGTATTTGCAGAGGTGGACTGATTCCGGCATCGAGCCGCAGCGGAGGTTCCTGTAGATGGCGTCGGTGATGAAGGGAATGAAGGGGGCGGCGGTCCGGCAGAACGTGAGCAGGACGTAGTGCAATGTCTGGTATGCATCCTTCTTGTCCTGGTCGTTCTGGCTCTTCCAGAATCTTCTCCTGCTTCTCCTGATGTTCTGGTCGAGGTTGAGTTTCGCCTTCACGTCGAACAGCTCGTTTTC
>CAZGJP010000302.1:0-3682 GCA_964526605.1 uncultured Lentisphaera sp. | reverse complement strand
ACGCCATGGAGGCCATCGAAAGCGAGGCAGCTAGAGACTACAACTACTTCCTGGAGTGAGCATGTCTCCGCACGTGGAGGAAAATTCCGTCCCGGCCAAGTATGGCGCTGGAAAAATAGGAAACATGGGCTAGGATTTGTCTTTTCATTTCATGGGCGGTGTTTTCAAACTTGGTTTTGCCGATGGCTTCCGACGCGAAAGGACATGGACTGGGCACGATTTTCTTCCCGGGCTGGGCGATGCCCTCCGACGCCAAGCTCGTGCGCAAACTCCTTCCGGCCGAGCTCGATCCCGTCGAGGTGGTCGAATATGGATTCTTCTCCGGGGATGATCCCTTCGACTTCAGGCACCCGGACAGGGAGATTGCGAAATTCGCGGAGAAGCGCCACGACGTGGTCGTCGGATATTCCCTCGGCTCGCAGTTCGCCCTGAGACTGGCCCTGCGCCGCAGGCCGAAGGCGCTGGTCATCATATCCGGATTCGCGAAATTCGCGGATTCGGAAGACAATCCCGACGGGCAGAGATCTTCCGGGGTGAAGGCCATGATAGGCGGGATGCGGATACAGCCATCCAAGGTGCTCAGGGAGTTCTACCGCATCAGCCTTGGCTCGGCGAAGTCGGCATTCGATTCCGATTCGCTGATCCCCGCCCCGTCGGCCATGATAGCCGGCCTCGAATACCTGCTCCATTGCGATCTTCGCAGAGATCTCGCCGAACTGGACGTCCCTCTCCTCGTCCTCGCCGGAGAGGATGATACGGTGGTGAGAGCGTCCCTGTCGAAAAAACTTGCGGATGCGGTAAATGGGGCTAAGTTCGTATGTGAAAAGGACGTCGGCCACTCGCTTCCGTTCTCAAGGACCGCGGAGACGCGGAAGGAAATCCATGACTTCCTCCGGGAAAACAATATCGTCTGAAAAGGTAGGATACAACTTCAGCCAGGCGGCCTTCTCCTACGAGAGGGCGGCCAAGATACAGCGCGAGGCCGCAGTGCGCCTTGTGGACTTCATGGACGCATCCTTGCCGCGGGGCTTCAGGCCCGAGACCGTGATCGAACTCGGAGCGGGCACCGGATTCGTCACCAAAAGGCTTGTCCTGGCATTCGAGGGGGCGAAGATACTGGTGACCGACATCTCCGACGAGATGCTCGGAATATGCAGGAGGAAGATATTCTCGATGACCGGCAGGAACGACGAATGGATGCTCGACTTCGAAATGCTCGACTTCAACGAGGACTTCGAGATAGCCCCGGATTGCGGGCTGGTGGTCTCCGGCCTCTCGTTCCAGTGGGCCGCCGACCTGCGGTCCCTGATATCGAGGATATGCGCCGGGCTCCCTTCCGGCGGATACCTCGCCTTCAGCATACTGCTGGAGGGGTCTCTGGATGAATTCAGGAGCCTCTTCGAGGATGCCGGAGTGGAATATCCAGTCCCGCCTCACCCGGAACTGCGCGACATCAGGGAGTTCTGCGCGGAATTTGCTGATGTCAGGACGGAATCATACACTCTTTCAAGCTCCCACTCGGGCATTCGCGCCTTTCTGCAGTCCTTGAGGAACATCGGGGCGGTGAATCCGGGACTGTCCAAGATACAGCCGGGAAAGATGAAGAGAATCTTGTCCGCCGCAACAAGGGGCGAGTTCACGGCCAGCTACCACATCGCAAACATGGTCTGCAGAAAATAGGAAGCTGGTCCGTTGGCCTATGGGTTGACGCAGATGCTTCGTGGGTAGCCGCCATGCCGTCCGGAATTTTGCAATCGCTAGAAGGTGATCGAATTTGAAGCATGAAAAGGACACGATTGGCGACAATCCGGCTGCATGCGCGGTCCCGGAGGCCATCTCCATGGCCTTCAATGCGGGCCACCCCGGCGAGAAGATAGTCCTCTCCGCGGAATCCGACATCTCCGGCCACCGCAGATACGGGAGCGAATGGCTTCTGGTCGGCGAGAGAAACGCCATGGTCTTCCGGGGAAAAACCTCCGGAGGCTTCGAGCCGCGCCACGACATCCCGATCGCGTGCATCAGGAAGGCCAGGATATTTCCTCAGGTAGGGGCGATGTCCCTGCTCGTCGAGCCCGTGGAAGGACATCCGTTCAAGCTGCTGTCCTTCTCGCAGGCTCTCAATCCAGTCTTCGCCCACGCCGCCGAGGTCATCACCGCCATGGCCGAGAAAAGGGATATTTCGCCGTCCGGCGAAATGTCTCCCCATATCTGCAGGTCCTGCGGCAAGCCGGTGCCACCGGAACTGAACAAATGCCCGAGATGCACCGACCGCGGAGGAACGCTTCTGCGGATTTCGCATTTCACCAAGCCATACCGGGGCACGCTGGCGCTGATACTCCTGACCATGGCCGCAGGCACCGGCTTCGGTCTGCTGACCCCCTACATGAGCAAGCTCTTCATAGATGTCATATTGAAGCCCGGGCCTGAGGCAGGACAGTTCCCCAACGCCGGATGGCTAGGCGTCACATGCCTCGTGCTGCTGGCCGCATACGCGGCCCAGTTCTTCCTGTCCGGAATCCAGGAGAGGCTCTCCGGAAACCTCGGATTCAGGACCGTCGCGGACGTGAGGCAGAGGCTCTACGACAAGCTCCAGGAGCTTTCTCTCGGCTTCTTTGACAAGCACCAGACGGGGGCTCTTCTCGCCCGGGTGAACCAGGACACGCAGGAGATGCAGAGGCTTCTCGTCGACTTCATTCCGATGAGCGCCGAGTCCATCCTGATGTTTTTCGGAATAGGGATATTCCTCTTCATCCTCAGCTGGAAGCTCACGGTGTTCGTGCTTCTCCCGGTCGCATGCATCGTGCTTTTCGTCAAACTGATCATCCCCCGAATGTGGATGTTCTTCCACAGGTTCTTCCACCGCCGCTCGAAACTCAGCGCCGTCGTCGCCGACTCCCTCTCGGGCATACGCGTGGTGAAGGCGTTCGGACAGGAGGAGAGGGAGACGGACAAGTTCAAGGACTACAGCCTGAAATACAGGGATGCCGGCATCGAGCTCGTAAGGAGATGGAGCATATTCCATCCGATATTCCACCTGCTGATAATGTCGGGCATGGTTATCGTCTGGTATGTCGGCGGGAAGCTCGTCCTGGCCGGAGAGATGACGCTCGGATCGGTGGTGGCCTACTCCGGATATCTGATGATGTTCTACAGGCCGGTCTTCATGCTCGTCAGAATGCTGGACATGATAAGCAACGCGCTCAGCGCGGCGGAAAGGGTCTTCGACATCATGGACACCGAACCGATGATAAGGGACGCCCCCGACGCGGTCGGACTCGCAAACATCAAGGGAGGTTTCGAGTTCCGCAACGTCAGCTTCGGCTACGACAGATACCGCCCGGTGATAAAGAAGCTGTCGCTGGAAATCCGCCCCAACGAGATGATAGGGCTGGTCGGGCGAAGCGGAGCCGGCAAAAGCACGATGATAAACCTGCTCTGCAGGCTCTACGACCCGGTGGAAGGGGCTATCCTGCTCGACGGCGTGGATCTGCGCGACATCCGCCAGAACGAGCTCCGCAGCCAGATAGGCATAGTCCTCCAGGACAGCTTCCTCTTCAACGGCACGATATTCGAGAACATACGCTACTCGCGCCCATCCGCTACGAGGGAGGAGGTCGTCGAGGCCGCGATCGCGGCCAACGCCCACGAGTTCATACTCAAGAAACCGGACGGCTACGACAGT
>CAZGJP010000301.1:0-3684 GCA_964526605.1 uncultured Lentisphaera sp. | reverse complement strand
CTCATAGAAGATGGCAACTACGTCATCTGCGCGGACAACTTCTACACCGGATCAAAGGACAACATCATCCACTTGATGTCCAACCCGCGCTTCGAGTTCGTCCGCCACGACATCACGTGGCCCCTCTACGTCGAGGTGGACGAGATATACAACCTCGCTTGTCCCGCGTCCCCGATACACTACCAGCACGATCCTATACAGACGACCAAGACCAGCGTTCTCGGGGCCATCAACCTGCTCGGACTTGCGAAGCGACTGAGGATTCCCATTCTCCAGGCCTCCACATCGGAGATATACGGCGACCCGCTTGTCCATCCTCAGGTCGAGGAATACTGGGGCAATGTCAACCCCATCGGCCTCCGCAGCTGCTACGACGAGGGGAAACGTTGCGCCGAAACACTCTTCTTCGACTACCACCGCCAGCTCGGAGTCCCCATCAAGGTCGTCAGAATCTTCAACACCTACGGACCACGCATGCAGATAGATGACGGAAGAGTCGTCAGCAACTTCGTAGTCCAGGCGCTCAGAGGCCATGACATCACCGTCTACGGGGACGGAAGCCAGACCCGCAGTTTCTGCTACGTGTCGGACATGGTTGATGCGTTTGTCAGGATGATGGCGACTGACGGGGCCGTCACAGGGCCGATAAACCTTGGCAATCCTGGAGAATTCACCATACTCGAACTTGCCAGCATGGTTGTTGAAATGACCCGCTCCAGGTCGAAGATAGTCCACAAGCCCCTCCCGAAGGACGACCCCATCAAGAGAAAGCCGGACATATCGAAGGCCCGGAAAATCCTCTCCTGGACCCCGAAGGTGAAACTGGAGAAGGGGCTCGTGGGGACAATCGCCTATTTCAGGCAAATCCTCAAGACTCGCTGACATGCCGAATGCTCCACACAAGGTCTTCTGCTTCCTCAACCCGCTCTCATGCGATGGCCTCTCCGTCAGGAAGTGGCCGGCAATAGAACGCATCTTCGAGGAACTCTCCATAGACTGCGAGCTCGTCTCCTTCGAGGGCGACCTGAGAATCGCCACGGAGCGCGTCCTGAAGGGGCTCAAGAGTCCTGGAAATGCGACTTTCGCAGGAGTCGGCGGCGACGGGACCCACTGCGCCATAATCAACGGCATGATGAATTTCAAGAGCGCAAATCCCCATGCGGAGCTCCCGTTCTATTCGGTGATCCCGCTCGGCACTGGAAACAACATCGCAAAATCCTTCCGCCTCTCCAGGGGAGACGGCTTCTTCTCCAGCGAACTTCGCAGGACCGTGGCCGGAACCGTCCATGGCGCCGAGTTCAAGGTGGACCTTGGCCGCATGAACGGAACATGCTTCCTCGACGCCTTCACCGCTGGCGTTGACGCTCACATCCTCGCGGGCAGGAACCGCGACAGGGGAAGGCTTGGAGGAATCCCGCTTGTGGGCCCGCTCTTCCGAGGATATCCGCTCTACGTGCTGAACGTCCTGAAAAGCCTGGGAAGATGCAAGCATCTCGAATGCCGCGTCGAGACCGATGGGAACCTCTTCTACGAAGGCGGCCTCTTCAACGTCATATTCAACAACACCAGGATTTACGCCGGCGAGTTCGACCCCACATATCATGCGATGGCCAACGACGGATTCCTTGACATGGCTCTGCACACGGGAAGAAGGGACTACGTCCTATCCTACCTGTTCAGCTACAGGCAGATACCGCGCAAAATCAGACGAATTCTCAGGCGCAGCAGGAAAACCGTCCCCAACGCCAAGATAAAAAGCGCAGTCGTATCCTTCTCCAAGAAAATCCCGGGGCAGCTCGACGGGGAGGAGATAGAGCCTTCCGACAAATACACGATAGAGATTCTCCCCCGCGCCATCACGCTGAAAATCCCCGTCGAACCGGCGTGAACGGAAGCAAAAGGCATCGGCGCCATCCATCCGCGGTATTATCAACCCCCGCTGCCGGCATGGCCGGACATGCGGTTTTTCTTCATTTTTCTCCGGAATACGAGGTGAAATTTCCATCACCCCAGCTATATTACGTCCTTTCAATCGTTCTCGACGGAAAACAGTCAACAAAAAGGCTTCAAATATGAGTGATGATTCGAACGTGAAAATCCCGCATCAGAACGGGAATGGTAAGGGGTCGGACTACAGTGCGAGCAAAATAACCGTCCTCGAGGGGCTCGAGGCTGTGAGGAAGCGCCCCAGCATGAACATCGGCGATACCGGACAGAGGGGGCTGCACCATCTTGTCTACGAGGTCGTTGACAACAGCGTAGACGAGGCGCTTGCCGGATATGCGAGCAACATCGAGGTGCTGATACACCCGGACAACATAATCTGTGTGAAGGACGACGGGCGCGGAATTCCCGTGGACATGCACGAGGAGGAGAAGATGCCTGCGGTCGAGGTGGTGCTCACCAAGCTCCATGCCGGGGGCAAGTTCGACCACGGAGCATACAAGGTTTCGGGCGGACTCCACGGCGTCGGCGTATCATGCGTGAATGCGCTGAGCGAGTGGCTGGAGGTGGAGGTCCACAGGGATGGTTTCGTGCATCACATTCGATTCGAGCGTGGGAACACGGCCTCGCAGCTCACCAAGATCAGGCCGTCGGACAAGACCGGCACGGTCGTCAGATTCAAGCCTGACATGCAGATATTCTCGATAGGCGAATACTCCTGGGACATACTTGCCAACCGGCTCAAGGAGCTTGCATTCCTAAACAAGGGCCTGCGCATATCGCTGGCGGACGAGAGGGCGGAGTCTCCCCGCAAGGAGTGCTTCTACTACGAGGGCGGGATATCGGAGTTCGTCCGCCATCTCAACGCGAACAAGCAGGTCATGCACGATGTCATCTACTTCCGCAAGGAGAAGGACGGCGTGGATGTCGAGATCGCGATGCAATACAATGACAGTTTCATAGAGAACATATTCAGCTACACGAACAACATAAACACCATCGAAGGCGGCACGCATCTGTCCGGATTCCAGGCTGCGCTGACCAGGACGATCAACAATTATGCGAAAAGCGCGAATCTGCTGAAGAACGAGAAGCCGGTTTCCGGCGCGGACACCCGGGAGGGCCTGGCGGCGATAATCAGCGTGAAGGTGCCCGACCCGCAGTTCGAGGGGCAGACGAAGACCAAGCTTGGCAACGGAGAGGTGAGGGGGATAGTCGAGTCGGTTGTGAACGACGAACTTGCTGCATTCCTGGAGCAGAACCCCCAGCCGGCGAAGCAGGTCGTGGAGAAATCGCTGACCGCAGCCCGCGCCAGGGAGGCCGCGCGCAAGGCGAGGGAACTGGTCCAGCGCAAGGGTGCTCTCGACGGGTTTTCGCTCCCTGGCAAGCTTTCCGACTGCTCCGAGCGCGATCCGGCCAAGTCCGAGCTCTACATCGTGGAGGGGGATTCGGCCGGTGGCTCCGCGAAGCAGGGGCGCGACAGCTCCTTCCAGGCGATACTGCCGATAAGGGGCAAGCTGCTCAACGTCGAGAAGTCGAGGCTTGACAAGATACTCCAGAACAGGGAGATACAATCTCTGATCGCGGCCATCGGATGCGGAGTCGGCCAGGATGATTTCAGCGTGGAGAAGTCCCGATATCACAGGGTGGTGATCATGACGGACGCCGATGTTGACGGCTCTCACATACGCACATTGATATTGACGCTTTTCTTCCGGCAGATGAAGCCCCTGATAGAGG
>CAZGJP010000300.1:2609-3723 GCA_964526605.1 uncultured Lentisphaera sp. | reverse complement strand
GGAAAATCTGAAAACTGATGAGAAAAAGGAAGCGGAACACAACAATGAGGCCGCCCGCCTATGGATTTCAGGACTAGAAGCAGTTAAACGTAAAATCGGCCTGTCCCAGGTGATAGACCTGTCAGCCACTCCGTTTTTCCTTCAGGGCTCTGGTTATGCGGAAGGAACCCTGTTCCCTTGGACGATGAGCGACTTCTCCCTCATGGATGCAATTGAATGCGGTATTGTAAAACTTCCCCGAGTTCCTGTGGCCGACAATATCCCCGGCAGCGACATGCCAAAGTTCCGCAACCTATGGGAACATATCAGCAAGCGCATGCCTAAGAAGAGCCGTGGCCACTCCAAGAGCCTTGATCCGTTAAGTCTTCCCGTCGAATTGCAGACTGCTATCGAAGCACTATATGGACATTACAAGAAAACCTATGAGCTTTGGAAGAATTCCGGAATCCGTGTGCCTCCGTGCTTTATCGTCGTCTGCCAGAACACCTCCATCTCCAAGCTGGTTTATGACTTTATATCCGGGTTTGTCCAAACTAATCAGGATGGCACAAGCAACGTAATGAATGGCCGCCTTGATCTTTTCAGAAACTTTGACGAGCATGGCAATCCTCTCCCTCGCCCCCGCACACTTCTTATCGACAGCGAACAGCTCGAATCAGGAGATGCGCTTGATGACAATTTCCGTAGCATGGCTTCAGATGAAATAGACCGTTTCCGCCGGGAAATAATTGAGCGTACTGGTGATCGTCGCATGGCGGAGAAGCTCACTGACCAGGATTTGCTGAGGGAAGTAATGAACACTGTTGGGAAGTATGGCACACTTGGAGACTCCATCCGCTGCGTAGTCTCCGTTTCAATGCTGACAGAAGGATGGGATGCGAACACAGTCACTCATGTTCTTGGTGTCCGCGCCTTTGGCACCCAGCTTCTCTGTGAGCAGGTGATCGGGCGAGCCTTGCGCCGCCAGTCCTACGAACTCAACGAGGAGAAATTGTTCAACGTCGAATATGCCGATGTTCTTGGTATTCCCTTCGACTTTACAGCCAAACCTGTGGTTGCTCCTCCCCAACCGCCACGGGAGACCATTCAGGTCAAGTCTGTTCGTCCCGACAGG
>CAZGJP010000300.1:0-2599 GCA_964526605.1 uncultured Lentisphaera sp. | reverse complement strand
CCCTTGGAAATCAGATTTCCCCGTGTCCAGGGATACCGGGTAGAACTTCCGGAAGAACGCCTTAGTGCGGTATTCAACGATGATTCGATACTCGAACTGACTCCTGACATAGTTGGCCCCTCCGTAACTCATAACCGTGGAATTATTGGTGAAGGAATAGACTTGAACCTCAAGCATCTGGGCGAGATGCGGCAATCAACCCTTCTTTTCCATATCACCCAGCGCCTGCTCTATACAAAATGGCGGGATCCTGGCATGGAACCCAAGCTGCACCTGTTTGGCCAGCTCAAGAGGATTACAAGGCAATGGCTAGACACCTGTCTTGTCTGCAAGGGAGGAACATACCCTGCTCAACTTATTTATCAGGAACTGGCAGATATGGCGTGTGAAAGAATCACCGCCGGAATCACTAGGGCATTTTTGGGCGAGCGACCTATCAAGGCTGTTCTTGATCCCTATAATCCTACCGGCTCCACCATGCATGTTAATTTCAATACTTCAAAGAAATCGCGTTGGGAGACAAACGCTGCCCGATGCCATATAAACTGGGTTATTCTTGATAGCGACTGGGAAGCGGAGTTCTGTCGGGTAGCCGAATCCCATCCCAAGGTAAAGTGCTATGTCAAAAACCACAATCTCGGACTCGAAGTCCCCTACAGATATGGCTCCGAGACGCGCAGATATCTTCCAGACTTCATTGTTATGGTTGACGACGGCCACGGCGAAGATGACCTTTTACACCTGATCGTGGAAATCAAAGGATACCGACGCGAAGATGCCAAAGATAAAAAATCTACTATGGAAACATACTGGATTCCGGGAGTGAACAACCATGGTCAGTTCGGACGCTGGGCTTTTGCAGAATTCACCGAGGTATATCAGATAGAGGCTGACTTTGAGAAGAAGATTGAAGCCGAATTCAATAAGATGGTTGAAGGCGCTATAAAAGGGAAGAAATAGTATAATCATGCAAGAGCACCGTATAAAAGTTTTTGTCAGCAGTGTCCAGAAGGAATTGGAAGACGAACGTCTAATTGTTCAGAATCTTCTGAACACCGATTCCTTCCTCTCATCTCATTGTCTTCCGGTGCTTTATGAATTCGAACCGGCTTCTCCTGACAAGGCGCTTGAAGGCTGCATCAAGTCCCTTGACGAATGCCAGGTCTATTTATTGATAGTCGGCTCTCAGTACGGCACTCTTGCCGGCGAAATCTCGATCACCCATGCGGAATATCGCAGGGCGAAGGAAAAGGGACTACCTGTCCTTGCCTTCATAAAAGGCGAACGGCATGTAAAGCGGGAACCCGGCACAGATGCGCTGATCAAGGAGCTTGATGCCGACGGACCTAAGTATAAAAGGTTCGGAAACGTCATCCAACTGCAGAAGGAAGTCCGTGCAGCCTTGTTGAAGCTGTTGAAGGAAAGGTTTGGAATTGTTCCCTCAAGTGACGAGAATGAGATCGCACATCAGACCATCGAGGCGACCTCTGCCTTCGAGTCGAAGCCACTGACGCGGATAGCATGGCGGAACCTCGACCATTCCGTTGCCCGCCGTCTCATCGCTTCCGCCGACAACATAAAGCCCGAGGAGCTTTCTGAGGATGACCTGCTTTCCGGCTCTTCCCTGCGTGGCCTTGTATGGCATGACCCCGATTCCGGGGAGGACTACGCCACCGCCGCAGGCATAGTCCTGCTGGCCGGAGATCCTTCTTCAGTTTTCCCTCAGTGTAGAATTCTAGCCGATGCCTACAGCGGAACAGAACCCGACGGATCACCTCGCGATCATGAGGACATCCGCCTCCCGATGCCGCTTTCCATAGACAGGGCACTTACCTTCATAGACCGGAACACACGTCATCCGATGCGCATTGTAGGTCTAAACCGTATCCGAATGAGTGAATATCCTTCCGAGGCACTTAGGGAGGCACTCGTCAATGCCGTAGCGCACCGCCAATACGAGGATGCAGGACGTAAGATAATCCTTGAAGTCTTCTATGACCGCATTGTCATATCCAGCCCGGGCCTGCCGCCTTCCCCCATAACGATTGCAAGTCTCAGGAAAGGGAAATACCGTCCTTGCTCGCGCAACCCCGTGCTCGCCCAGTGCCTGTCGTATTTCCACCGAATCGAGGAGCGCGGCAGCGGCTTCCGCCGGATGCGTGACCAGATGCTGAACCACGGACTCGACCAGCCGCTCCTCGGCACCGACACCGGTTATTTCCAAGTAACTTTCCCCGGCCCCGCCGACAACATCGAACGACTCCGCGCTCCAGAAGGGAAAATGCTTGTGACACCTGCCGTGGAGACGCAATTGAACAAACGCCAAAGGAAAGCTTTGGCCGAAGTCATTGCTTCTGGCTCCGTTTCAAGCGGCTGGCTGGTCAAGCACCTCAGCATTACCTATGATACCGCCAACCGCGATCTAAAAGAGCTGGCAAAGCTGAATATCCTTGTTCGCGAAGGGCATGGACGAGCCGCAAAGTATATTCTCACACAGGACAGTAGGGGTGAAAAATGAATCTTCCGATAATCTTCCGATTTTTCGGCCAAATCTTCCGATTTTACGACCGGAAACCAGGAGAAACAGCAGGAACTTAAA
>CAZGJP010000299.1:0-3724 GCA_964526605.1 uncultured Lentisphaera sp. | reverse complement strand
GGACAGTATCTTCGACACGAAATTGCGTCCGTTGATCCCGTATGTCCACTCGAGCCTGATAACCCCGGCCTCCGCTCCGCTCCCCAAGACGAGTCTTTCGCCTTCGAGCTTTGATTCGCCGTAGGCGTTCAGGGGACAGGTCTCGTCGTCCTCCTTCAGTGGGAGCAGGCTCCTGTCTCCGAAGACGAAGTCGGTGCTCACATGCAGCAGATATTTCGAGGCCCGAGCGCATTCCTCCGCGAGGATTCCAGCGCCCTCCGCATTGACCGCGAAGCATAGTTCCTTTTCCTTCTCGGCCCCGTCCACATCGGTGTATGCCGCGAAATTCGCGACCACGTCGGCGGATTCGACAGCGCGCCTCGCATCGCCCCTGCGCCTGATGTCGAATCCGGGCAGGTCGAATTCGATCGCCTCGCACCCGAGGCTCCGGGCCAGTGCGGTGAAATCCGCGCCGAGCATCCCCCTGGCGCCTATTGCCGCTATTCTCAGCATCTGGGCGGGTTTTCCTCCACCAGTCTCTGGACCTTGGACAAGGATTCGAATGTCCCGGCATCGCTCCACCAGCCCGTCATCGGGCTCCAGCGCATCGAGGAATTCGATATGTAATGGTTGTTAACGTCCGTTATCTCAAGTTCGTTCCGCGCCGATGGTCTGAGCTTCCTTATCACCGAATACACCTCCGCGTCGTAGAAGTAGACACCGGTCACTGCATAGTCGCTTTTCGGTTTTGCCGGCTTCTCCTCGATGGACACTATCCTGTCCCCGGATATCTCCGCCACACCGAAGCGCCCGGGGTCCTCGACCTTCTTCACCAGTATATGCGCTCCGCGTCCACCTCCCCGCATGAACTTGTCGAGATAGGGTCCCAGGGCGTCCTCGAATATGTTGTCGCCGAGAATCACCGCGGTCGGGCCTCCGGCGGCGAACTCCTCCGCCAGGCCAAGCGCCTGGGCTATTCCCCCTGACTCGTCCTGGACCTTGTAGGTGAAGCGGCATTTGAATGCCCTGCCCGATCCGAGCAGGTTGACCACCGCGCCCATGTGCTCCACCCCGGTGACCACGAGGATGTCCTCTATCCCCGCTCCGACCAACTTCTCGACGGGATGGAATATCATCGGCTTGCGGCCCACAGGCAGAAGGTGCTTGTTCGTGACGTTGGTCAGCGGTCTCAGGCGCGAACCGGCTCCTCCGGCCAGCACTATGCCTTTCGCACGTTTATCCATGGCACTGCCCCCATCGTGGTTTTCATGAAATAGCGAAGCTTCTATTGGGAAACTGCGATTTTCGCAGAGAAAGCGTTTTCTGGAATGTTTTTTGTATAGGTGCTTAATATCGCACGTATTCGGGCGATTTCAACTGAAACCAATTGCAAAATTGCCATTGGAGCGCCCCAAAGCGACATGCGCTCGGGGCTCCAAAGCCAGCCATAAGGCTGGCGATCCCCTCTAAAAGGCAGTTTTGCAATTGGCTGTCCCGTGAAAGCCATCTTGGGGAGAAAGGCGCTTCGCTCTTTGTCAAAAGGCGATTTGCATATAAGTTATGGGGCATGGGAAGAAAGACGAAAAGCCAGAACTACATCCGAATCCTGCGCTATGTGAAACCCTACAAGGCGAAGCTTGCGGTGGGAATACTCGCCGGTTTTGTCGCTGGAGGATCCCTGTTCGGGAGCTTTTTCTGGATAAAGGACTTGATAGAGCCTTTCGAGAAAAGGCCTGCGGCCCCCGGGGTGGAATTGGCCGTTGCCGACAGGAAGCCGGAGTCTCCTGCTCAAACGGAGGACACCGTGAAGAAGTCCGGCAAGGAGGCGGAGAAGAAGCTCAAGGAATTCCAATTTCTGGAGAAGTACGCCAATGAATACGGCATTCCTCTTCAGACCCCGGATGGCAGGCTTACCTGGCAGGGCTTCGCCCTGGCGATTTCCGGGCTGATCCTCCTTTTCTTCCTCAAGAATCTGGCGACATACCTGAACAAATACTACACCCGCTGGGTTGGAACGAGGGTGATAGCGGATTTCCGCGACGAGATATTCGGCAAGCTCCTCAACCAGTCGTTGAAGTTCTACGGCAACACCGACGTGGGCCAGCTCATCAGCCGCAGCACGAACGACACCAGCCAGATGGAATCCGCCGTGGCGCACACGATAGCCGACGCGACGCGATGCCCCATCGAGATAGCCGCATGCCTCGGATTCCTGATCTACACCGCGGTCACAAACAGGAACATGAGCCTTCTGCTTACCATTCTCATCGGGCTCCCGGCGGCCGTCCTGCCCATAATCATCCTTGGCAGGAAGATACGCAAGACCTACAAGAGGGCATACTCCAAGATCGCCGACGTGGTCACAATAATGCACGAGGTGTTCACCGGCATACTAGTGGTCAAGGCCTACGGCATGGAGGAAGCCGAGAATGCCCGCTTCAAGGAGACAAACAGGAAGTACTTCAAGACGCTTGTCAGGGCCTTGAAGCTGGAGCTTGCGATGACCCCGCTGATGGAATTCGTGGCGGTCCTGTCAGTAATCGCCTTTTGGATACTATGTTATGCGAAGGAGCTGACCATAAGCCAGATTTTCGTGCTCGTGGCCCCGGCCATCATGGCATACCGCCCGCTCAAGGATCTGGCGAAAATCAACACATACATACAAAAAAGCATGGCGGCGGCAGACAGGTATTTTGAACTGGTGGACATGCAAACCGAGGTGACCGAAAAGCCCGGCGCCGTTCCGATAGAGCGATTCGAAAGGGACATCCGCTTCGACAATGTCAGCTTCTCATACGGCGACAGGAAGATACTGGACAATTTCAACCTGGTCATTCCGGCCGGGAAGGTGGTTGCGGTCGTCGGCGAGACGGGCTCCGGGAAGACAACAATTGCAAACCTGATCGCGAGATTCTATGACGTAGATGCAGGCTCCGTCAAAATTGATGGACGGGACGTCAGGGACATGAAGATATCGTCTATTCGCTCGTTGATAGGAATAGTTTCCCAGCAGAGCATACTGTTCAACGATACGATAGCCAACAATATCGCATACGGCCAGAAAAACCCCAGCAGAGACCAGATAGAAGAGGCGGCAAAAAAGGCAAATGCATACCAGTTCATCGTGGACGGACGCCACGGCGATGGCTTCGACACCGTCGTCGGCGAGAAGGGGTTCAAGCTAAGCGGAGGGGAAAGACAGCGGATATCAATAGCCAGGGCAATCCTGAAGAACCCGCCGATTCTCATACTCGACGAGGCCACCAGCTCGCTGGACACCGTGACGGAGAAGCTAGTCCAGGACGCCCTCGACAACGCCATGAGCGGCAGGACAGTCTTTGCCATCGCCCACCGCCTGAGCACCATTCAGCACGCCGACACCATCATAGTCCTGGCGGGCGGCGGGATCGCCGAATCCGGAACCCACGAGGAACTTCTCGCAAGGGGCGGACAATACAAGAGGCTCTTCGAAATGCAGTTCTCGAAAGGGGCCAGGAACAGCGAAACTCCGACGGCATGAGCCGGCCAGACGGCAATCCGAAGTAAAAGTTTAGTGAACATTTACGATTCGAAGGCCATGGCTTTGGAAAACTCCTTCCCCCAGTACTTTGCGCCGCCTGCCTCGGCGTAGTCCAGAGGCGAGACGGCTCTGGACGAAGACGGGGCCCGGCGCAAAGATGTTTGCGCGGGGACCGCGCAAACTGTTATGTAAAAGTAAAGCGGTCTCCGCATTTTTTTTTATTTC
>CAZGJP010000298.1:2208-3729 GCA_964526605.1 uncultured Lentisphaera sp. | reverse complement strand
GTTTGCGCGGCGTGCGGCGGCGTAGCCGTAGGCGGAGACGGGTCTCCGCGCAAACATCTTTGCGCCGAGACGGCGCAAAGTACTTATGAGATCTGATTGCCTTTACCCCGCCCGGGGCTATATTCTCCCGGTATGGAATCAAAATCAGGCAAAAGCAAATTCGCCTGCGTCCGCTGCGGCACCTGCTGCAGCTGGCCGGGATATGTCATCGTCTCCGCGGAGGAGGCCGATGCCATCGCGGCCCATCTGAATCTCGATCCAAGAGACTTCCTTGCGAAATTCGCGAAGCTGACGTCGAGCAGGAAGAATATCTCGCTAAAGGAGAAAGAGAACGGGGAGTGCATCTTCTTCGATCCCAAAGGAAAATCATGCCAAATATATGGACTGCGCCCTTCGCAGTGCCGGCGATTCCCCTCGGAGTGGAACTTCCCAGGATGGGAGAAGGAATGCAAGGGAGGACAGATGGCGGAGGACAGACGGCAGAGAACTGAAAACAGAGGACAGACGGCAGATGACAGTGTGGCCGCAGGCGGAGACGGGGCTCCGCGCAAAGTACTCATGAAATCTGAAATTCGAGGTTCGAAACTTGAGGCTTGAAACTTGGTACTTGAATCCTGAAACTTGAATCTTGTATCCTGAAACGCTGAACGGGTTAACGGTTTACCGTGCATGAACAATCCACGTTCGGACTGACGAGATCGCGTTTCCTGTCCTCCTGAAGATTTCCTCCGATTCGTCGGATTTCCAGATTTTCATCAGGCCGGCGAGGACCGCTCCGAAGACGACGGTGGAGACGGATATGGAGATGGCCAGCGCCAATTTTGAAGCGGGCATCAAGCTGGAGAATCCTGACGAGACGATTCCCGCCAGTCCTGCTGCGACGGCCGAGAATAGAAGGGTCTTCATGAACAGTGCGCCACTGCCTTTGAAGTGCGCGCCTCCGTATCTTCGCGACAAGGAGAGGAGGAGGAACGAGAACCCGACCGCATATGCCATGGACGATGCCAGTGCAATTCCATTCACGCCCATTCTGCCGACCAGAAGCCAGTTGAAAAGGACGTTCAAAATGGCCGAGAGGCAGTTCGCGGCCACCGGCAGAATCGTGTTGTTCCTGGCGTAGAAGATGTTGAAGCATGTCCCTAGAAGGCTCCAGATGAACAGGGACGGGCAGTATAGGGCCGTGACCGCCGCCGCCGCCGCCGAGTCGCGCGATGTGAATCTGCCGCCCTCCAGAAGCAGCGTGAAGAATTCCCCGGCGTTGAAGCCTATGAAGAGGATGAGCGGCAGCGAGACGACCATCGAGAAGTTGAAGGACCTGTTGAAGTGGATCGCCAATTCGTCGTATTTTCCCTCCGCGGAGAGCTGGCTGAACGATGTGAAGTAGACAGTCGAGACGGAGGATGTGAGCAGGAGCACCGCCGTGAGCGATCTGAGTGCGTAGCCCAGATAGGATATGGCTCCCGGATCGAGATAGGAGGCGAAGTAGCGGTCGGCTATCTCGATCGAACAGATCGCGAAGGC
>CAZGJP010000298.1:0-2198 GCA_964526605.1 uncultured Lentisphaera sp. | reverse complement strand
CTAACCAGCAGGGGGGCGGAGAGTCTGCATATCCTTCGCACCGTGGATGCGTCGGGCAGGGCGAACGGATGGTATCGCATATTCTGCCGGCTCAAGGCCATTGCCTGTGCGAGGAACTGGAAGGCGAATCCGGCCGCGACGCCTGCGGCAAGCGCGTATACGCCCCAGCTCGACGCGAATGCGAAGAGGACGGCGATGGTCACGGCATACTGCAGAAGGGACGACGCCGACGAGAAGGCGAATAGCCGGAAATGCTTGAGCAGAGCGCTCGCGATATCCCCGAGCACGCCGAAGAACGCGATGAAAGCGGCTATCGCGAGGAGAGATGATGCGCTGGATATGGACTCGTCATCGAGGCCTGGCACGGTGGTTTCAACGAGCGCGCGTCTGAAGATCAACAGGATGATGCAGGACGCAAAAGCGAGGGAGACGAAGATGTTCAGCATCCCCGATATTTTCCTCCATCCGGAGGCGTCGTCGTTTTTGAGGGAGGATATCGATGGCTGGAGTATTGGCGATACCACCGTGGAGCCGATGCGGTAGGCGAAGTAGGCTATGCCGTATGCCGTAATATAGGAGTCGAGGGTGGCGCCGGCTCCGAAAAATCTGGCAGTCGCCATCTGCAGGACATATGCCGCCGCCAGACGCAGGACCGAGAGCATGGAGACGGCGCCGATGCTGCCGATCTTCTTCTCGTTTCCTGATGATGGGGCGGTCTGTTCGTCGTTCATTCCTGCCTCTTTCTGCACTTGCCCAGCAGAGTTTCCCCGAGAAAAAACGACAACGGCGTTTTCTCGATGATGCGTTCCATGGCCCGAGCGACGCGGCCCAGTCCGAGCCGGAAGAGCAGGCCGGAAACCCTATGCACTGGCAGGTTTATAAGTCCGGCGACCTCTTCGACGCTGAAAACCTCTCCAAGATATTCCTCGAATTCATCGTGGTCGTATCTGTAGAAATAGAGCCTGTCGTTGTGGAAGCCCTCCTTTTGTCTTGTCGTTGGAGTCCTCCGTGTATGGTTGTAGACAGTGGCCACGAGAAGTCCGTCGTCCGAAAGGCATGCTGAAATCTGTTTCAAAGCCTCCGTTCTCGCGGCCGGTGTCGGCAGATGCATAAGAGCATTTCCGCAGTAGATGACCGGGAATCTGGTTTGGCGCAGGGGCAGATGGTTCATGTCAGCCTGTATCAGGTGGAATGGCGTCTGCGAGCCTTGAAGTTTCTGCGAGAGCACCCTGAGCGACTCGATCGAGAAGTCGAGGCAGAGCAGTTCGCCGCATCGGTTTACCATATGGCCGGAGAACCTGCCCGTGCCGCAAGCGAGATCAACTATGATTTCTCCACAGGGGGCGTCCATTCTGCTCAATACGGCTGAATTCTCTATTTCCGTATAGGCAGGAGAATATTTGCCGTCGAACGAAGACGATTGCCGGTCACGAATTTCGATTTCAGATTTCTTGATGGCCACCACCTTCCTGTCGGCATCGTGCCCATCTTCGGATAACTGCAAGGTTCTGGCGATCCCATCCTCGACTTCGAAAAAATCGCCGCACTTGGAGCAGACAAGTGTCGCATCTGTGATTTCCACTTTTCCGCAGTCCGCGCATGGCGTGCTCGTGCAATCGGCGACATCGCGTCCCAGGAAGGAGCAGAATTCGCGGCATGGCGCCGGGATGATGGCCGGCACTTTGCGTTCCTTGCTGCCGTATCCGGCCTTGAGACGCAGCGCAGACTTGTCCGCAGGGCATGCGATCAGATCAATCGCTCTATGAAGCATTTCAGGCTCCTTTGATTTATCCTATATGTCATCGAGTTGCCTTTTTCCTGACGATGGCGACCAGCATGTGCCCGAAAAGCTCCTGGGAGAGGCGCAGAATGATCTTTTCGGCCGGATTCCGGGCGTCTTCGTTCGCAATGAGACGTTTCAGATGTTTCCTCAGCAATCCCTTTCTGCCAGTCGCGCCGCTGGTGGAGACTGGATGCGAGGGGGAGCTGAGTTTCGTGTTTCCCGTCATGAAATTGATGACCGAGCAGCCATGCATGGACCTGATGCTCACGTCAAATCCTCTTAATATTTTCTTGAATTCTCCCCTGGTGAAATAATATTCATGGAAGCGGGATGCGTCGGAGTCGGAGCAATATGACGATACGATCCTGAAGCTGGGCAGGGGGCCAAATCCCCATGCGAACAAGTCGAAAGACAT
>CAZGJP010000297.1:1258-3741 GCA_964526605.1 uncultured Lentisphaera sp. | reverse complement strand
GATCCGATGATCTTGTCTCCGGCTGTGAAATCCCATTTTTTAGCGCCGGAATCCGCGTCGAGTGCGTAGAGTTTTCCATCGCAGGAGCCGAAAATCACGGTATTTGATTTGGATGCGACTGACGGGGAGCCCATGACTTTTCCGCCAGTCTTGAAGGTCCAGCCCTTCTTGCCTGTTTTCGCGTCGAATGTATAGAGGAATCCGTCCTGGCTTCCGGCGTAGACGGTTTTTTCCGTAACGGCCAGATCAGTGAAGCATTCGTGGCCAAAAGTTCCGCCAGCGTTCAGCTCGACATCGAGGTTTCCATCCAGCATGGACGTGTACCAGACCCGTCCTCCAAGATTGAAAGGCTCTTTTTTCATGCACATGACTGCGCCGCGAAGCGTCACTGGGATGTAGACAAGGCCGTTGGCTATCGTCATGGACATGAATTGCCTGGCTTGATGTCCGCCAGATACGGTTCCAATGCTTTGGGACGATTCAATGCCCCATGCTCCGTAGGCAGAGCCATTCACTCCTGCGTATATGGTTTTACCGTCGGTGGCTATGGCGGCAAAACCCTGCGGCCCTGTTCCGGCGCCCTGCCAGACACTTTTCCCATTTGAGATATCAATGCCGACAAGTGGCTTTGCGGACATTCCCACCTTTGTCGAAGCGCCATCGGCGCCCGCGCCTATGAATGCGACTCCGTGGGCTATGGCTGGCGATCCCGCGGTTCCCGTCCCCTTTCCGCCGCTCGAGACCACTGCGCTCCAGATTTTCTCGCCAGAATCCTTTTTGAGACAATAGAGATTGCCGTCCTCGCCGGCGAAGATGACTTTGTCCTCGAAGATTGCGGCAGAGCCGGAGACTCGGCCTTCGGTCTTGAATTGCCACTTGAGGGTTCCTCTTTCAGCGTCCAGGGCATAGAAGTTTCCGTCATAACTTCCTGCAAAAACAAGACCTCCAACGACAACCGGAGAACTTCTCACCGGGCCTTCAGTCTTGAATTCCCATTTCAATGATGGCGGCCCCGATGTCCCGCTTGACGGCCAGACTCCGCTTCTGTAGAGATTATAGCGATGCACCTTGCCATCGAGAGGATCGAATTCTCCGATCTTGATGCTCTCGTCACCCGTCTGTTTCTTGGACTGCTTCTTCTTCACCACTTTCTCGTCATCGGCAGCATTGCCTCCAATCATCGCGAACGTGAAAAATGCCGCTATGAACGCCGTTGCGATCTTGTTTCTCATCATTCATTCCCTCCCATCTTCTCGTGCACCCTTGGAGCGTTGTCCTTCCCTTGCACAACTCTGATTCCTGTGTCCGGATAGATCAAACCTCTGGTTGATTCCGGAGATTTCGCCCCTGGCTTCCCCAATTGTCCGGCCATGTCGAAGAACCCTCCGCCGAGACGTTCATATACACAACCCTTGTTTTTCCCCAGATTCGTGTCGTGGCTCATCTCCGAGACATTCCCGAGCATGTCGAAGAGGCCGTTCGGATCCGCATCAAGGCTTCCACAAGGAGAAGTCCTGAGATTTGAAGTGTCGAGAGTCCTTGCGAATTTCGCAAGCTCGACAAGATCCTTCCACTGGGATGCCTTCAGGCATTTCTCGAACTCCGCCCTCGTCGGCAGACGGTAGCCGTCGGCACCCGGCTTCACGAAACTGTCATCAGCCTCCTTCCACCAATGACTGAGTTTCTTCTCTTCGGAAAGCTGTGAATGATCTCCCAGCCACTTCATGAGAGGACGGAATGCGTATGATTTTTTGTAGTCATTCTTGCACCCCTTGTCATGATAATAGACCGGGGTTTTCCCGCGAAGTTCGCTAAGCGCGTTTAGCCAGACCATCGCGTCGAAGTGACTGATGCCGGTTACTGGTTCCGTAGTTCGATGTTTTCCCGGTTTCCAGTCCTCGCCCCAGCCCCAGTAGCTCATCGAGCCCATCTCGCCGCCGTGGTCGAATTCATAGCCATGCGCGACGGCCCAGTTGAAGACCTGCTTCCATTGGATGAATGAGACTTCCGTCTTGCCAAGGGAGAAATTCTCTCCGGGAATCTGGACGAGAAGGAGCGATTGGGGTTCATCGGAGGGAGCATTCGCCTGCCGCTGGCTGTCAGATGCCGTAATGGTGTCGGCAGATATCGCCCAGCTTGGAATCGAGGGATCGGGCTTGGCTTCGGCCGGCTTCCCTCCCCCCCTCTCTCGGCGCAAAACGCGCAATCCTATGTTCCAATTCCCGCAGTATGGCTTGTCGCCCCAGGGACTTGCGGAGATTGAGCCACCAGGCTTGCCAGTAAAGTCGCCGCCGAGCAGGAGAATCCGCGAACCGGGCTGGAAACTGTCCCCGCAGTCCCACACAGGCTCCCAGACATTGCCGGCCATTCCGCAAAAGCCTTTTGCATTCGGCTTCGCCTCCGCGGCTGGGACAGACTTGTCCGACAAGTCCGACAAGTCCGACTTGTCCGACTTGTCCGATGCTTCCAGCCATTCCGGGACT
>CAZGJP010000297.1:0-1248 GCA_964526605.1 uncultured Lentisphaera sp. | reverse complement strand
TGTCGGCAGGCGATAGCCGTCGGCTCTCCATTTGACGAAGACTTCAGGGGGTGTGAAGGGATCTATGAAGAGCATGCTTCTGCGGACTTCGCGGAACTTCTCCTTGAACTCGGGATCAATGTAGTAGCATGGCTCCTTCGATTCCGCTTCGCTGAGGGCGTTGCACCAGGCGAGCATGTCATGGAAGGTGATTCCAGTTACGGGGCCGTCCTGGGAGAATTCGTCGTCCCGTCCATGGGATGCGGAGTAGTCCATGCTGCCGAGGTCTCCGTATTCATCGAAAGTGTAGTTTTCCTGCAGGACGAATGTGTTCGATCGTTTGAGCCGGTGGATTTTCCGCCAGACCTCGTAGGGGACTTCTGTCTTCGACATGTATGCGTCGCCGATCTTCGCCATGTCGAGATGCCAAGACGGCTTTTTGGGGCGCGTCACAACGGCGTCGGCCTCGAAGCCATACCATTTGTGTCCAAGGTAGCCGGATATCAGACTGTCCTTGAACATATACCATCCTACGGCAGTGACATTGTCGAAATTCACATCCGCGAATTTCGCGGTTTTCGAGTCGAAGTCAATTCTGTATGGCGCCATGGGCTTGTATTCGGCCCATTTCTCTTTCGCAGGATGTATGGTGTGGGCGATTCCTCCCTTCCCTCCCGGCTCAGGTCCGGCTCCCTTGAAGACCTTTTCGGAGATGTAGAATTTGTCTCCGTTCCTGATGACGAAGCGGAAGCCCTCCACACCGAGATAGTATCTCATCACGAGATATGCGAGACGGGAATTCTCGTCGAAGGAGACCTTGCCCCTGTCGCCGCCGTTCATGAAGTCGAACTTCTGCCAGAGGGCGAGTTCATACATTCTCCATGGGCTGAACGGCTCGTATAACTCGTGGAAGAACGTCCAGTTCCTCCTAGGCTGGAAACCGATCCCCTCCTCGAAGTCGTTCATTCCGTCCTCGGTGAATTTCGTGTCATCGGTGTTTGCATGGTAGATGGTCCCTCCGCCAAACCATCGCTGACCGTAGGATATGTCGTAGAAGGGAGCGTCCGGGCTCATCGGATTGTCCTTCTCCAAGCTGAAAGGATGGCATCCGACCACGTCGTTTGCAGGATTTCCGTCTCCGTCAACATCGAAGTCGTTGAATTTCCTGAAGTCCTTGCCCGCAGTGGAAAGCTGGTAGATACCATCTTCCCCCTTGAGGGCATTGTATCTTTGAAGGTATGCAATCGCGTATACGTCCCCGACCCCGAC
>CAZGJP010000296.1:0-3750 GCA_964526605.1 uncultured Lentisphaera sp. | reverse complement strand
GGTCTAGATTCGAAGATCATGAACAGGAAATCAGAAAAGGACAAACTATCGTCCACATACAGGACCCTGCTGGGGGCCTATGGGGAGCCCCAATGCTTTCTCAAGCACCAGGATGGCTTCCAACTGCTTGTGATGGCCGTGCTCTCGGCGCAGTGCACCGATGCCAAGGTGAACGCGGCGGCACCTGCGATTTTCGCGAAATACCCCGACGCGGCATCCCTGGCGGCTGCGAAATTCGCGGAATTCTCCCGTATGATACGCCCGTTGGGGCTATACCGCGCGAAGGCGAAGAATCTTATTGCCGCATCGAGGATGCTGGTCGGGAAGTTCGGAGGCGAGGTCCCTGATTCGATGGAGGATCTCGTCGCGCTGCCAGGGGTAGGCCGCAAGACGGCGAACGTCATACTGGGGCACGTCTTCGGGAAGCCGGGATTCCCCGTCGACACCCACGTGGGGAGGATGATGAGGCGCATGGGATTCGCACGTGAAAAGGACAGCCCGGAGAAGATCGAGGCGTTTGTCAACGCGAATCTGCCGGAAGAACACTGGTCCGCCTTCTCCCTTCTCCTCATATCGCACGGAAGGGCCGTCTGCAAGGCCGGAAGGCCCAGATGCGAATCCTGCATGATCCGCGGACTCTGCAGGACGGGATCGGCTCAAATTCCAACCGGGGCCTCCCGTCCTTGATCACCTCCGGATGGCTGTAGAAGACGGCGCTGGTTGAATTTCAGCCTTCCATCTGTATTGTTAACCGCTGGGAAAAAACTCCCCGTGGCCGCGCGGAGTTTTGGAATTGGCCCAGATGTAAAGATTCGCTGGACTACGTGGTTCAGTGAATATTTACTTTGCGAGAGAACATGGAGGTGAAAATGTCGAAGAGAAGCAGCGTCATCTCGATATGCGCGATTGCGGCGACCATCGCCGCCGCCCTGTTGCTCGCGAAATTCGCAGCCGGCGGCAGGCCCGGCCCTGCGGCGGCGCCGGAGACATCGTCCCTCCAGGACGGGGCCGCCAATCGGGCCCCCGCCCAGGGAATGTCTCCGGAGCTTCTGGCCGGGAGCTGGACGCGGGAGGATGGCGGATACACGCTTGTCATTGGCAAAGCCGGGCCTGACGGCGGGCTGGACGCCAAATACTACAATCCCCGGCCGATAAACGTCTCCGCATCGAGCTGTTCGCTGGAGAACGGCGATCTCAAGGTCTTCGTCGAACTCCGCGACGAGGGATATCCCGGATGCACATACAAGCTCAGATACAACAAGTTCGACGACTCCCTTGTCGGGGACTACCATCAGACAGCGATGGGGCAGACATTCAGCATAGTCTTCAGGAGGATGAAGGAATGAAGAGGCTCAAATCGAGGGTTTGGCTTGAGATCGACCTTGGAAGGCTGAGGGCGAATTTCGCGATAATCCGGAGACGCATAAGGCCGGCGTCGGTGCTTTCCGTCCTCAAGGCGAACGCATACGGGCTCGGGGCTCTTCCGATAGCGAAGGCTCTCTCCGACGCCGGGACCTGCGGCTTCGGCGTCGCCGAGATCAACGAGGCGCTCGCGCTGAAACCGCTTGGGAAGCCGGTCCAGATACTCGGTGCGATACTTCCCGAGGAGATAGAAGCCGCCGTTGCAAATGACATCATAGTTCCTGTCTGCGATTTTCGCACGGCCCAGCTCGTGGGCGAATGCGCGAGGCGCTCGGGGAAAAGACCTAAATGCCATTTCCTGGTCGACACTGGAATGGGCAGGCTCGGAATACGCATCGAGGATGCCGGGAGGACCATAGCCGAGGCGGCCAGGATTCCCGGGATCGCGTTTGACGGAATATACTCGCATTTTCCGAACGCCTACCAGCCGAGATGCCCCTACACGCTCGCCCAGATCGCCAAATTCAAAAAGCTTCTCCGCGGCCTCGCGGAAAAAGGAATCGAATTCAAGACCGTCCACATCGCGAACAGCGACGCGGTGAACAACTATCCGGAGACGTTCAAGCCGCCGTTCAACATGGTCCGGACAGGCATCAACCTGCACGGGAACTTCGACCCGGAGGGACAGCGGGCGATGAGGCTGGGAAGCATAATCAGGCTGAAAACCCGGCTCGCGGCGGCAAGGAGGCTGCCCGCAGGATCCTGCATCGGATACGGATGCACATACAGGCTCCCTCAGGAAACGCTTGTCGGGACGATTTCCGCCGGCTACGCCGACGGTCTGCCCCTTGCGCTCTCGAACAGGGGATATGTGCTGATACGGGGACTTCCATGCCATGTCCTGGGGCGGGTTTCGATGGACTACACCACGGTGTCGCTGGCCCAGGTTCCCGACGCCTGTGTCGGGGACGAGGTGACTTGTCTCGGCGGGGAGGGGAAGCACGAGATCACAGTTGACCAGTGGGCTCGGACGAAGGGCGCCCATGCGTATGACATAATCTGTTCATTCGGATCGAGAGTCGAGAGAAAATACATCGAACAATCCCCCGACGGCAATGCCTGAAGACAATTTTCCAGCCCCATTCTACAGGACTCCTGGCGATGCGAAGAGGTCGCTCGCGTCGGCGACCACATTCACCCGGACCATCCTCTTCTACTGGAAGGTCCTGATGATAACCCTGAAGGCGCAGAGGCTCGCATCGAGGGGGCGCTACGACGACTTGGAATGGGCGAGGAGTTCGCGGCGGATAGTGTCCGACGCCGAACTCTGCGGGGCGGATGTGGAGATCAAGGGTCTGGACAACATTTCCGCGCACGGAGGCCCTGCGGTCTTCATTGGCAACCACATGAGCGTCTTCGAGACATACGCGCTGGCGGCGATGCTGATCCCGGGGAAGAAACCGGCGTTCATAATAAAAAGGGAACTTCTGGAATATCCCCTGTTCGGGAAGGTGATGAGCTCGGTTCCGCACATAGCGGTAGGCAGGAAAAATCCGAAGGACGATTTCAAGGATGTCATGGAGCAGGGTTGCGAACTGATGTCGAAGGGGATATCTCCGATAGTCTTCCCACAGGCCACGAGGATGCGCGAATTCGTCCCGGAGAAGTTCAACACGATAGGAGTGAAACTTGCGAGAAAGGCCGCCGTCCCGGTCATCCCCTTCGCATTGAAAACGGATTTCTGGGGCAATGGGAAAATGATCAAGGACCTGGGCCCCATAGGCAGGTCCAGCAGGAAGATATTCTTCGAATTCGCACCCGCCATGACAGTCTCCGGAAGCGGCAAGGACGAACACGAGAGGATAATCTCGTTCATCAAGGCGAAACTCGCGGAATGGGAAGATCCCAGCCACGTAAATATTCACTGAACTATGTTAGCTCGTGAATCTTTACATCTCCGCTTTCAGGCTATCCACAACCCTGACGGGTTAAAACCCGAAAGTTATCGGGGGCACACCTACGATTTGACATCAAGACGAAGTATCGCCTTTGACGATAGAATAAAGAATATCCGCCCGACTTGCTTCGTTGCAAAACTTGATTATCAATGATTATACAAAAAGTCCACCCGCTAGACTTTTTATGTAGCCGTTGATAATCAAGATGTTGCAAGAAAAGATTTCCGCGACATAATTGCCAGCCTGCTTCGGCAAAAACTTGAGGGGAATTAGAAAAAAGCTCTGAAAGGTCTATATTCTGAAGCTAATTACAGCACGAATATATGGGGGCAAATGCTCTCCCGTGTTGTGAATTGCAAGGGAATTTGAGGATGACCGAATCCAACCGAATAGAATACAAATATTGAGAAACCTAATCAACACGGGTTGC
>CAZGJP010000295.1:888-3752 GCA_964526605.1 uncultured Lentisphaera sp. | reverse complement strand
TAGGCTCGAGAATCTCGATGCGGTTATTCATGAACCCATCGGCATTGCGCGTCTTGATATTGGTTGTCAAGAAAAAACTGTTTTCGCCCCATGCAGGCACATCGCGGACTAAATCCTGATATTCGCTCTTGGTCCCGACGAGCAGTTTGACAGGTCTTCTGCATAAGCGTTTTGCTCCTATTCCCCCCACACTAAATCTTTCAACCCCCTCAGTCCTTGTCCCTATGGCCATTGCCCTTGCAAGTTCCTTGACCGCACGATATTCAACATTGATCCTGCATTGCTCTCCCCTAGGTGGGAGGTTCCCCTCATTAGTTCCCCCCTGCCTACGTTTTTCGATCCTGGCCCTCTCGGCGACATACGCCTCATGCAACGTCTCAATCTCAGCCACTGAAACATTGAACTGCGCTTGTCCGCCATCCGTTTCCCTCACCGATCCAGCGATGACGGCTTCATAAATATCGCCGGTTCCTCCCCCATTGTTTTTCAACAAAAGCGAAAGTTCTTTCTTTTTCTTCCATTCTGGTGAGTTCATTTCAAACTGCACGGCTGGGAGTTGCGTTGCCCCTTGTTGCGATGCTCCTTTGTATTTGAAAAAGGCCGACCAGAATGGATCATTTTCAACAGCCTTGGCAAGACGATGGCCATCTTCAGGATGTTCCCCCTCCTTAACTGAGTAGAATCCGTATGATGTCGTTGAAATTGGTATGGATGCCAAAGTTTTTTCCCTCGAAAAAATAAATTGGTAGTAGACCAGCAGTGATATAACAAAAACAGCAATCGCCACTTTGAGATTGAAGACATGTTTAATGACCAATAGCAATGCTAAAAACAACGCCAGAACCACCACCGTCCACAGGATCGGATTTTTCATCAATCCGCCGATAGGGAACTTGCTTTTCCGTGTGGCGCGACCATTTATTTCCAAAACAGTGTTCGAGAATGGGCGCCCCTCAATATGGTATGTCCCACCTCCCGTTATATTTATAACATGTCCCTCAGCAAACATTGGAACGATATTCTCCTTTTGCATGCCATCCGCGTGAAAACACAAAGTGCCATCCGTCGCAAGCCATTGGCCAGATGCAGTATCTTGAACAAGGGTGATCTCATATGGGGGACTACTCTTCTTGTCGTCAAGTGGAATTGCAATTGCAATATCATCATTTATTTTGAATGCCTCCCCTTTTTTTATCTTGATGACGCCGATGAATCCACCAGTCGGCCCGGCCAGCGTAGCTTCTATGGAGTGATTTTCAACTAATTTCCCTATTGGGGTTTCATGGATTACGGTCCCCACTGTATCAAGATCGGCGGAGCCAGCTGCGGACAGTGTCAATTGCAGGAAAACGGATGCGAAGGAAAGTTTGAGGCAGAATATCTTGCTCTGTCCCATTTTTGCGGCCAATGATCTCAACATGGATGCCCAATCATGTGAAGGTTAGGTTATATGATAATTCCCAAGAGTAACATCTTGTTGCAAATGAATGGGTTGTTTGGTAGGTAAGCTATCCCGTTCTCATTTTTTTTCAAACTCCATTCCAAATGAAGTGAAGTCCCGCTCCGGACATTCGAATTCCGCACTCCCGACAAACCGGAACAACGGGACCTCCGCGACAGAGCCGCCACCTCCCCCGCTGCGCCTGCAACGGAGGATTCCCTGGTCACGAGAGCCTGTCCATGAGTCCGGACGAGCGGATTGTCCTTCTTGAGATTGCCGCGGAGAGCGATTCCTCGCCAGCCCAGATCGTCGCCCGGCCCCTCGTGCGTGTCACGCCCGTGTAGATGAGTTCGCGTGTGAGTATGGGGCTGTCCTTCAGGTCCGGGACGACGAGCAGTATCTCGCCGAATCCGGAGCCCTGCGCCTTGTGCACGGTCATCGCGAAGGCGTCCTCGTGCTCGGGGAGCACGGAAGGCGGGAAGGATCTGAGTTGTCCCGGCTTGTCCACGTCCGGAAAGAAGACCCTGATAGCTCCATCCTTTCCGGGCCAGCATATTCCGACATCGCCGTTGAAGAGCATGTGCTCGTAGTTGTTGCGGGTAATCATGATGGCGACGCCCTTGTCGTATATCCTGTCCATCCCGAGGAGCTTTCTGGATGTCCTGTTGAGGGATACGCTTCCGAGCATCCCTCCACGGTGCGAGCAGAGTATCTGGAATTTGTTGAGCCCTGCCATGGCCTCGGCGGGGCCGCCCGCCTTCAGGATGCCGTCTCGCCAGGGGCCAAGGCAGTTGTCGAGGCTCTCGACCAGCTCCTCCTGGCTGGAAGGGAGCCGCATATCTCCATCAACGCCCCATCTCACCTGCTCCGCGTCAGGAGACGAGAGCCTGGAGATGACCGACTTCACATCGCCCCTGTTGACGGCCTCCTTGAGAATGTCTATCTCGCTTTTTGGTGGAAATCTGTGACTGTGCGAAAGCCTGGCGACATGGCCGCTCCATGCGCTCCCCTGGCACGCCGCCTTGTCGCAGATGTCCGCCAGGACCGCGCCAGTCTCGACCGACGCGAGCTGCTCGGGATCTCCAAGGAGGACTATCCTGGCGTGATCGGGGACTGCCCTCAGGAGACGGACGATTATTGGCATGGAGACCATTGACGCCTCGTCCACTATGAGTATGTCGGCGGCGAGAGGATGTTCCCTCCCATGCGCGAACTTGCCGCTGCCGTGGTTGTATTTGAGGAGACGATGTATCGTGCTTGCCGGCAGGGCGGCGATTTTTCCTCCGACGGCCTCGTCGCAGATGAGATTCCTGCCGGCTTCGTCCCGGAGGGATTCGAGCATCCGCGCTGGCCCTTGCCTTGGGGGGCCCAATTTGGATTTTCGCCGCCGGGGGTGTTGGTTTTTTTTTTGCCCTGTTAACCC
>CAZGJP010000295.1:0-878 GCA_964526605.1 uncultured Lentisphaera sp. | reverse complement strand
GCGATTCTCGCGTCCGGCGTCTTCTGGAGTATTTTCGCCAGGATGACCGACACGATGGTTGTCTTGCCCGTGCCAGGGCCGCCGGTGACCACGGAGATGCGTTTGCGCAGCGCGAGTTCGACCGCCTTGATCTGGAAGATATCCGCCTTCTCGGTCTGGAAGTATCTGCACGAATTCCTTATCTCCGCGTCAGGGACCGGCGCGTAGTCTGGCTCGCGCACCTTTGCATCGAGCATCTGCGCCAGTTCCCTTTCGTAAATCCAGAAGCGCTGCAGATACAGCCGTGGAGGATGCCATACCAGCGGGACGAAGGCGGCAATGTCGTCCGGGCCGCTCGCCATGTGGATGGCGGATGGAAGCCTTGCGCATAGAGTTTCGAGCCTGTCCATCAGATCCCTTCCCACGAAATCCGAGATCATTCTTCCGGCCTCGTCCCTCCTCCGGCGCAGCTCGGAATCGGCGGAGGCCTCGGCCCCGTTGCCATCGTCATCCGCATCCTGCGGGAAAAATGCCTCGATCGAAAAACGACCCAGATCCAGACACGGACATTGGCGGGTGAAGGACGCATGGCTTGCCATGGCGGCGAGAACGCGCAGCAGGTCGAGATCGTCCTCCGCCGCCGCGCCCATCAGCCCGACGACGCAGTCCGCGAACTGGATGTCAAAAGGCGAGAGCAGCCCTTCCGTGCGGAGGATTTCCAGCGCCGATTGAATTTGCCTAGTCAAGTTCACCTCCGGTCTTCAATTTAAACGAAGCGGACGGCGGGCCGCCGTCCCGGTCAAGTACTTTGCGCCGTCCCGGCGCAAAGATGTTTGCGCGGAGACCGCGCAAACTGTTATGTAAAAGTAAAGCGGTCTCCGCATTTTTTTTATTTCATG
>CAZGJP010000294.1:0-3753 GCA_964526605.1 uncultured Lentisphaera sp. | reverse complement strand
TATTCTGAGGCGTTCACCCGCATTTCCCAGAACAAGATGTCACGAAAATTCAAGTCCGTCTCCGAAGCCCCTAACATCAATACGGACATTTGACCGGACAAAATGTCCGTCCGTCCCCCAAGGAAAAAACATGGAAAATGAAGCCAATGTCCCAGTCGTCGCGATAGTTGGGCGGCCCAATGTAGGCAAATCATCCCTTTTCAACGCAATACTCAAGAGGCGCGCGGCGATTGTCCACAGCGAGAGCGGTGTCACGCGGGACCGCATGAGCGCACTATGCGAATTCCTCGACAGGAAATTCCAACTTATAGACACAGGAGGACTTGCCCTCTACGACAGGCAAACCGCAAAGGACGTCTGGTCGCGCGAGATCAGGCGCCAGGTCGAACTTGCAGTCGAATCGGCCGTCAGCATCCTTTTCGTCGTCGAGGCCGGCGAACCTCTCCCCCTCGACGAGGACATAGCGAGAAAACTTCGCGTGTCCGGCAAGGACATCATTGTCGTCCTGAACAAGGCCGACAACGACAACTTAGCGCTGACTTCCGCGAATTTCGCAAGGCTCGGGTTTGAAAGGATTTTTCCCGTCTCCTGCGTCCACCGCATCGGGCTCGACGACCTGCTCGAAGAACTGACCAAGGACTTTCCCAAGGTCTCCGCAACGGAGGCGCAGCCATTCAGAATAGCCTTGGCTGGCCGCCCGAATGTCGGAAAGTCCTCCCTCGTGAACAGGATGCTCCGCGAGGAGAGGATGCTTGTCAGCGAAATACCCGGAACCACCAGGGACGCCGTCGAGTCGCAAGCCGTCATCAGGGCGGGGGGCCGCGAGATGAAAATATCCTTCGTGGACACCGCGGGGCTGAGGCAGAAACGCAAGGCTGATTCCCCGGTGGAGATTTTCAGCATAGACCGCACCGAAAAGGCGATAATGAAGGCCGACATGGCCCTTCTTCTCCTCGAACCCTTCTTCGATGGCGCCAGCGCGCAGGACAGACGCATAGGAGGCATGATAAAGGAGTCCGGCAAGGCATGCATAATCGCGGTCAACAAGTCGGACGTATGCGAAAAATCGAAAAAGCGCGAACTTGAAACCCGCATCCGTGCGACAATGCCATTCCTCGACTACGCCCCCCTTGTCTTCGTGTCGGCCCTCAGAGGCGAAGGTATGCCCGAGCTCTGCTCCACCATGATTTCCGTCGCGAATTCCGTGATGGACAAGCCCCCCACCGCCGTCATCAACAAGATCATGGAGGAGGCGCAGGGAATCAATCCGCCCCCGAACAACTTCAAGATCTACTACAGCACCTTCGTGGGAGGATCCCCGCCGGCTTTCCTCGTCTTCTGCAACAATCCAAAGCTCTGTCCGCAGCATTATCTCAGCTTCATCGAGAATTCGATAAGGAAAAAATTCCACTTCACCGGACTGCCCATCGCTGTCAGGCTCAGAGGAAGAAAAGAGAAATAATGCCAGCTTCCAGAACAGTCTGCAACCTTGCGGAAATCGCATCCGACCGGCTCCTCGACATCAATATCAACATCGACATGCACGACTGGCGCGACGGTCTGGCGGTCCGTGTGCCCAACTGGCTCGGCGATGCCGCAATGTCGCTCCCGGCGATAAAACTCCTGCGCAACGTCGTCCCCCCCGATTGCGCGATTTTCGCAATCGCGCCCAAGCCGCTCATACCCTTGTTCTCGTCACTGGACTGCATAGACCGCGTCCTCCCGCTGGGTTCGGCACACAGTCTCTGGAGCCGCACGGAAATAATCCGCCTTCGCAGGAGCAACTGCGGCGTGGCTGTCATCCTCAACAATTCCGTCCGCGACGCCTTCTTCTTCCGTATGGCGATGCCATTTCGCCAGATATACGCTCCATCATCGAGAGGGAATGATTTCCTGCTCACCCGCAGCTTCAGGCTGCCTGCGGATGGACTTCTCTCGAAGGAGCACCACCACGCTTCCCGATACCTTTCCATCGCCCACGCCTTCGGCGCGGAAAAATGGGACGGATCCTTTCCGGAAATCAAAGAGATCAAGGAGCCGGAGACAACGGGCGCGGAAGTGATGCAGGCCGCCGGAAGCGACAATCTGCTCGCCGTCGCACCTGGCGCCGCATACGGCCCCGCAAAGAAATGGCCGGCCGCGAATTTCGCGGAAGTCTGCAAGTGGTGGATAGACGAGAAGATAGGCCCGGTAGCGGTCCTCGGGACTGCCGCGGACAGCCGGACAGCGGCGGACATATCTGCAACAGTGAAGTCCCGGCATCTTGCGAATCTCGCGGGAAAAACGGATATTCCCGATCTGATCAGAATATTGAAAAGAGCCAGATTCTGCGTGTCGAACGATAGCGGGATAATGCATCTCTCCGCGGCTGTCGGCGGAAGAGGAGTGGCCATATTCGGCTCGACCAACCCCTGGGCGACAGGGCCCCTGTCCGAGAAGTGGACATGCCTCCACGCCGGATTGGAATGCTCGCCATGCCTCGACAGGGAATGCCGCAAGAACAGCTACGAATGCCTAAGCGGCGTATCGGTGCATGACGCCATAGAGGAAATCCGGAAATCATTGGCCGCCAATTAACCTAGATGCGGCAACTTCGCGATGGAGTTGCAAGCATCCCGTATCCTGCCAGCCTGCCATTCGGGTGGCGGGTAAACATCCTCCATCCTCTATCCCGGAGCACCCCATCTGTCGCTCAAATCATCGAAATCCCGTTCTCGCTCATGTCCTTGTCCCAGTTGTCAGGCAGGAAGTCGGTGTGGACTCCATCGGCTATCTGCCTGAACGCGTAGCGGGTCTGCTCCTCGTAGAACTCGCAGAATGCGCCTCTCTTGTCGAGCCCGCCGTTCATCGTGTGGGCCTCCGCCGGACATGGTGCGCCGCAGAAGTTGCGAATCGCGCAGTCCCTGCAGAATTCGATGTTCTCGACAAGCCTGCCGGTGATGCTTTTGAAAGGCTTGGATTCGAGAATGTCCGGTATTGAATTCTTGAAGATGTTGCCCCCCTTGAATTCGGGAAGGCCTATGAACTCGCTGCAGGGGAATGCGTCGCCTGACGCCGCCACTGCGAAGAAGCATCTGCCTCCGCCGCACGGCGATATGTCGCACATCAGCTTTCTCCCCGATGGCGCGAGAATCGCAAGGAGTATGTTCGCGAAATTCGCAACAACGATCTTGCGTCCGGTCTTCCTGTATAGCTGCCTGCTCCTGTCGAGGGCATCTATGAAATGCTTCGCAGTGTCAGCGTCGCCCGGCTTCACCCCTCTCGACCTCTCCTGAGTGCATCTGAGCGCGTTGAGGAGGCATGTGCGCACGCCCTTCGCATGCAGATATGAGACCGTGTCGGAGAGCTTGTCCATGTTGAGCGAGGATATCGTGCATATCACACTGAGGCCGTCGTAGTCGGCCAGTTTGTCGAATGTCCTGCGGACTTCGTCGAAGCTGCCTTCCCCGGACCACTTTCTGCGCGCCTTGTCTGCAACCTCCGAGGATGGTCCGTCAACCGAGAGTCCTATCATCACGCCGTTGTCCTTTATGAAGCGTATGTCCTCGTCGTCGATGAGTGTTCCGTTCGTCTGTATTCCGAAGACGAAGTCTCCGCCGAATTTTTCTATCACCTTGAACATGGCTGTCTTGTTGACTGTCGGCTCGGCGCCGTGGAAGACTATCTGCGCCTTCCTCCCTTTTGGAAGCGTGTCCGAGAAATATTCCTTTATCTTCTCGAAGGCGGTCTCCATGCGTTCAGCGCTCATCTGTC
>CAZGJP010000293.1:0-3758 GCA_964526605.1 uncultured Lentisphaera sp. | reverse complement strand
ACATCGCTCGGTTGGAGAGGGGTCGGCCCGCGCAGAGAGTAGTTCATACTTGAAAGTCTCGTTCGTTGTAGGATGCGGAGGGCTTGTCAATCCGGTAATTCCCAACGCTGTCAAGCTGGAGACTTTCATATTCGACTGCCTGCCTCTCGCCGAAAAGACGATAATTCTGGAGGGGATGAGGGAGGAGCAGTTCTCCCCGACGAAGAACCCGGACGGAGTGGATTCGGTGGAGAGCGCCAGAAGGATGCTCTCGGAGAGGGACGCGAAATGGCTGGAGGCCGCGGGGATCGAAGTCCCGCGCTCCCCCGACGGGAGCCTCGGCTGCATAATCGAACTGAGTCCCGAAAAATACTACGATGCCGAAGATGTCTCCATGCTCAAGGATCAGATCACGCCACCAGGAAACGGCGAAAAGAGGCTCTACTCGTGAAAACAGTCAGGATAGCGTTCGACGACATCCTCTTCGACCAGACGGCCGCCGCATCGCTCCTCATGGAGGCGTGCGCAAGAGGAGGATGGATGCTTTCGGGAATCTGCGAGCTCTCGGACTCGCTGGCCGTCTTCCTATTGAAAGGCGAGGAGGACGTCAAGGGATTCGTCTTCGACAGGCTCTCCGGGGACGACGAGAGCAGGCTGGCCGATGCGAGGCAGCGCTATGATTCCGGCTTCGACATCGTGGGGACCTTCTTCATCGGAGATCAGGCATGGGCTTTATACAAAAAGAGGTGTTGACATGGGACTTTTTATGGGGGTGGACAGCAGCACGCAAGGGATGAAGGCGGTGGTCATCGATGCCGACAGGGGCCAGATCGTCGCTTCGGAGGCGGTCAATTTCGGCAAGGAATTTGGGGGCAAGTACGATAGCCCCGAGGGGGTTATCATCCATCCTGACCCGCTCGTGAAGCACTCCGACCCGCTCATGTGGCTCGAAGCGCTGGAGCTTCTCCTCGAAAGGATGAAGGCGAAGGCCGCGCCCCTCTCGGAGGTCGCTGCTATCTCCGGTTGCGGACAGCAACACGGCTCGGTCTATCTGAAGGCGAACTTCGGGGAGCTCGTCTCATCACCTCCGAAAGGCATCTGCCTGCGCGACGCCATTGCTCCAGCGCTATCGAGGAAAAGTTCGCCGATATGGATGGACAGCTCGACAAGCGCCCAGTGCAGGAAACTGGATGGCAGAATCGGGGCGGAGAAGGTCAGGGAGAGAACAGGTTCGGCGCCGATCGAAAGGTTCACCGGCCCCCAGATAATGAAGTTCCACGAGGCCGAGGCCGGGAGCTATGCGCAGACCGGATGCATCCACTTGGTGAGCTCGTTCATCTGCTCGGTTCTGGCCGGAAAGTCGGCTCCGATAGACTACGGGGACGGCGCCGGCATGAACATGCTGAACATCAGGACACTGCAGTGGGACAAGGAGATATGCGACGCGATAGCTCCCTCGCTGCTCGGCAAGCTTCCTACTCCGGCCCCCTCCACGACGATAGTCGGAAAGATCAGCCCCTACTTCGGAAAATTCGGTTTCTCGCCAGAGACCAAGATAGTCGCGTTCACAGGGGACAACCCCGCGAGCCTCGTCGGCACTGGCGCCGCCACGGGCTCCGTCGCGGTCATAAGCCTCGGGACAAGCGACACTTTCTTCGCGGCCATGTCGAAGGCCCACACCGACCCCGACGGCTGCGGCCATGTCTTTGGAAATCCGGCTGGCGGGTTCATGAGCCTCATATGCTTCAAGAACGGCTCCCTTGCGCGGGAAAGGCTCAAGGACGAACTGGGCGTGGACTGGGATTTCTTCGGCCGCGACGCATTCATGCGTGCTGAGCCCGGAGGAGGATCTGACAACATCATGACCCCGCATTTCGTTCCCGAGATAACACCACCCAGGCTCCATCCGGTGGTGAAGACCTCCGGCTCGAAGGACTTCATGGAGGGGAAGGCCTCCAAGGAGATCAGGATCAGGGCGATGGTCGAATCCCAGATGCTCGCGATGAGACTCCATTCCTCCTGGATCGGCGAACGCTTCGGGACGATCCGAATCACAGGAGGAGGATCAAGAAGCCCCGGAATATGCCAGACCGCCGCGGACGTCTTCGGCGCCAAGGTGGAAACAATATCCGTCCCCGACTCGGCCGCGCTCGGGGGAGCGATGATCGCCGCCGCCGCCACCGGAGCGGCGTCCTTCGAGGAACTCTCCTCTAAATTCGCGGCCGCCTCCAGGACCATCGGGGCGGACAAGGGCAGAAAGGCCGTCTACGACAGGATGCTCGATCTCTATAGGGAACTCGAGAAGGAAGGCTGAAAGGCAGGATGAATTCCAACGAGATAAACGAGCTGCTCCAGCAGTACTTCATCGAACTCATACAGGAGAAGCGAGACTCCTCCTTCGACAAGTTCATGAAGGGGACTCTCTTCCTTCTGTCAAGAGCCTACAGGCGCATGGTGCAGTTCAGAATCTGGCTCTACGACAAGCGCATATTCCGTCCGCGTTCGCTGGGATGCCTCGTGGTCAGCATCGGAAACCTGACTTGCGGAGGAACCGGCAAGACACCGGTCGTGGAGATATTCGCAAGAACCCTGGCCCAGAAGGGGCGCAAGGTGGCCGTCCTGAGCAGAGGATACAGGAGCAAGGACAGAACCCTCGCGGAAAAGCTGGTCGCACTATTCAAGTCCAAGAAAAAGGAAGTCCCTCCACGGACGGTCTCCGACGGGAGGCACCTGCTGCTGAACTCCCTCTCCGCAGGCGACGAGCCCTACATGCTCGCATCCAACCTGAGGGATGTGGTGGTCATGGTGGACAAGGACAGGGTGAAGTCGGGAAGATACGCCATCTCCGACTTCGAGGCCGACACATTGATACTGGACGACGGATTCCAGTATCTCGACCTGAAACCAAGGCTGAACATACTTCTCGTGGACTCCACACGGCCATTCGACAACCACCACGTTCTGCCGAGAGGCTTGCTGCGCGAACCCGTGAAGAACATAAGACGCGCGAACTACGTCTTCCTCACTAAATCCGACGGAAGCCCGAGGCTCAGGCATCTCAAGAGATTCATCAGAAGGCACAACAAGAACGCCGAAATTATCGAATGCCGTCACAAGCCGCTCTATCTGGAGGACATATTCGACCCCGACGAACAGATCTCGCTGGACCATCTGAAGGGGCTGGACATTTCAGCTATCAGCGGAATCGCAAACCCACGCAGCTTCGAGGACTTCCTGGAGGAACACGGAGCGCGGATCGTCCATAGACAAAGATTCGCCGACCACCACAGGTTCGAGCAGCAGGAGATAATAGACTTCGTCAACGAGGCCGCCTCTTGCGGGGCCAAGGCGGTGATCACCACCGAGAAGGATGCCGTCAGGATCCCACGCCTGGACAGGCGCGAGATCCCCCTCTACTTCATGAGAGTGGAGATAGACATAATCAGCGGACAGGAAAGCTTCGACCAGTGCATATCGAGAATATGCTTCCTATGATCTCCATACGGACCGGACAGGATCCGATGGACGAAAAAAAGGCGCGGGAAAAATCCCGCGCCCTTCAGATCCAATAGTCGTTTCTGCTACTTCTTCGATATGTGCACTATGAGGTCCACGCACTTGCAGGAGTAGCCCCATTCGTTGTCATACCACGCGACAACCTTCACAAAGCTGTCGTTGAGGGCTATGCCGGCGTTCACATCGAATACCGACGTGCAGGATTCGCCGATGAAGTCGTATGAGACCACATCTTCCTCGGTGACGCCAAGAATGCCCTTAAT
>CAZGJP010000292.1:0-3769 GCA_964526605.1 uncultured Lentisphaera sp. | reverse complement strand
ATGATGTCCACCGATGGAGCGCAGACGGAGCGGAGAAGAAACCTCAAGTCGGCGAAGGTCGGATGCCTGTATATCGGCGGATCTCCCATCCCGGCATGCCGCTGGGCGACTCCCACAAGCTCATCCATCGGGATCCGGACACCAAGCCTCTCCGCCTTCTCGGCGAACATGAACGCATTCTCCATGTCCGTCCTCAGAAGGCGGTTGAACCACGGCGTGAAACTTCCAGCCCGCCCCCTCGCTCCGTCGTCCCAGTTCGGACCAAGCAAAGCGAGAAAATGGAACTCCACATCCGGCCTCGAAGGATGCGATCCGCTTATCTCCGACGACACGTATCCCTTGACCCGAAAACGGGCGCATGCATCGAGAAACGACTCGCAACCAGCATAGCTGTTGTGATCGGACAACGCAAGAGCCGTCACCTCCCCGGCGGCTCCGGCGGACGCCACCGCCTCCTCCACCATCCTCTCCGGAGCGAGAATCCCATCGGAGTGGACGCTATGAAAGTGAAGATCCATCCTGAATCCGGCCATTGGAGCATAATATTTGGATTTAAACTTGAAACTCTTGCATATGAAAGTAACTTAGATATCCTGAACGAAAAATCAAGAGCCATGACCAAGATAGACGAAATCTGCCAGTGGATAAGACAGAGGAGCTCGGGCCCTGGCCTCGACCCCGGCGCGCCGATCCCGTCCATCCACAAGCTCATCCCTCAGTTCAAGGCTAGCAAGGCCACCGTCGAGAAGGCGCTCAACAAGCTGGTCGCCGAAGGTGTCATACGGGCGGAACATGGCAGGGGATATTTCCCGATCCCACCCTGGGTCCGCGCCGGGACGATAGACCTTGCGCTCGGGGCGTCGCAGGGCATCCTCGACAGCGGAAGCTTCTTCTGGAGGATATTCTCGGGGATAGCCGCGGCTGCCGCTGGCATCGGAAGGGACATCAGGATATTCTCCTCCCTGGTCCATGGGGGCGACGAGAAGAAGGAGAGGTTCTTCGAAAGCATAAGGGCTACGCGCAACATCTTCGGCGTGCTCACTCTCGACATGCACTCGGACGACATATTCATCGGTCTCAGGGACATGAAGGTCCCGACGGTAGCCGTGGACCACGACGCGAGCACCCTCGGCATAGACAGCGTCGTGGTGGACAGCGGAAAGGATGCCTCCACTCTGACGGAAATGCTGATAGACAAGGGGCACCGGAGGATCGCATGTGTGGAGACAGGCCTGAGAGATCCCGACGGCAGCTTCGTGGACCCGGACCACCAGGCCAGGATAGATGGCTACAAGGAGGCCTTGGCATCCCGCGGCATCGAATTCCTCCCCGAACTGCTCTTCACCCGCCCCGAAACACCGGGAGAGCCGATTGAATCGGCCGTGATGGAAGCGCACAGGCGGCACAGATTCACCGCCGCATTGCTGGAATATTCCGAGATCAGACACTTGAAGAAGCTGATGGTCTCGGCCAAACGCAAGCCTGAGTTGGCGATGATGGGCGACAGAAATTTCGAGATCCCCTCATTCGTCGGCAGGAGGATTTTCGCGGCATACGACTTCGAGGACATGGGCCGCCTGGCTGTGAAGACTCTCCTGGCGGGCGTGCAGACCGGCCCCCATCGCGCACGACGCGAAACGATAAGCCCCGTAATCACCTGACGCATCCACTTCTCGTAAAAACGGAAATTTCAAACAGTTTTCAGGATCGGCGTGACGACGATAGATAGAAACAACTTCGTCTTTTCTCTCCGAAACGGGGACATCCCATCCTCCTCGGTCCGGCTTGACGAGGACTTCATCGTCCAGATGCCTTCCGCCGCAGGAGGGGTCTTCGGGCCGGACGGCCTCCCTTCATCCCCGGCACCCGGGCCGAATCCAATGGCCGGCCCCATCCGCATCGAAGGGATCAGGGCGGGAGACTGCCTCGGAGCGAGAATTCGGAGGATAATTCCGGTCGGCTTCGGAAGGCAGGGACCCGTTCTCCACAGGCCCCAAGGAGGACGGCTCCTCTTCCTCGACAACCTTTCCATCCCGATGGAGCCTAGCATAGGATGCATCGGCCTTTCTCCGGCGCCGGGAGAGGACGAGATCAGATCAAGCGACTCAGGACGCTGCGGCGGAAACATGGATTGCCGCGACATCGCCGAAGGCGCAACAGTCTTCTTCAAATCCCGGACGGACGGAGCTTCCCTCTGCATGGGCGACGTCCATCTCGCCATGGGCGACGGAGAGGTAGAAGGACAAGGAGTCGAGTCGGCCGCGGACGCAACCATCTCCGTGTCCAGATTCAGGCCCGTCCGAACCGAATGGCCATGGCTTGTCCGCAGCGGGGAGCTGATGTGCATAGCCGGCGACGAGAACATCTCGACCGCCATCCATCTGGCTTATGAGGCTATGATGGGGCTCGGCGAGGACGTCTTCGGAATGCAAAGGACTCAGATGCAGGCCAGAATCGGACCGGCCGGATCCGTCAGAATATGCCAGTCCTGCTGCAGAATCAAGACCGTCAGAGTCTGTCTGCCTCTCTCCCTGCTCGGCCACGACCAGGACAGCTTCATCGAGCTCATCCGCCTCGACGCATGACGGAAAGACAAAAAGAGGTGGAATGAAGGATAGCCTCTCCCCGCGGGGCATCACCGCATATCCCGCAGTTTCGCGCATTCGTCCCTCATCGCGTAGTATGCCTTCTTCGGACGGCGGAACTCGTCAACCAGACCCTTGCAGTTGTGGCATCTCGGAGCTATCGGCATCGGCCCCATCCCGAATCCCGATGCGCCTATGCTGTCCGCAGCCAGTTCCCTGCGCATTTCAGATGCTGGAAGCCTCGGCGAGAAATCCGGCCGCCTCGTGTCGCAGAACTGCCATATTATCAGGCCGGCAACATCGTCCCTCTTGAGAATCTCGCGGCAGGCCGACGACACCGCCGCCGCCTGATGCTCCTCCGACCACTGCGTCTCGAAGGGATCATGCCAGCCGTATAGCGCCTCCGCACCGTATTCGCTGATTATGAAGGGACGCCTCTCACCCAGCATTCTCCACGCGTTCCCCAGCCACTGCTCGCATTCGGCGGAGAGATCGGCATAGTGCCCGTAATACCACCCGGAATACATGTTGTAGCAGACCAGCTCCGTCCGAGGCATCCTCGATGCCGTCTTCTCCCTGTACATGTTGCAGCATGCAATCAGACGGGAATTGTCCAGCCCGCGTATCCTCGAGACTATCTGCTCGTATGCCTGCGGCGCCTCCTCCTGCTCCGATTTGCCTTCGTTCAAAAATCCCCATATCACCACACAGGGATGATTGAAGCTCGCGTGGATCATGTCGTCAATCTGGCGCAGCTGCTGGTCCATGAAGCGCGGGTCGAGAAAATGCTCCCTCCGGTTGTTCCACCCGCAGGTCTCCTCCCATACGAGCAAACCGGCCTCGTCGCAGAGATCCAGAAAACGCTGGTCCTGCGGATAGTGCGCCCCTCTCACGAAATTGCAGCCAAGATCCTTGATGAGGCGTATATCCTCCATCATCACCGCCGGAGGCACGGCATGCCCGAACTCCGGATGCGTCTCGTGACGGTTAACCCCGATTATCTTCAAAAGCTCCCCATTCAGAAATATCTTGTCCCCTTCGGTGCGAATCTCGCGTAGCCCGAAGCGCCCATGCCAGTCGTCCGACGAAGTCCGCAGACTCACGTTGTGCAGATTCGGCGCGTCCAAATCCCATCTCCGCGGATCGGCCACCCTGAACTCGAACCTGCACGGATTCCCCGCTTC
>CAZGJP010000291.1:0-3772 GCA_964526605.1 uncultured Lentisphaera sp. | reverse complement strand
CGTATCGGCAGTCGAAAGCGCCCTGTATGGAGCATGAGAGTTGAGCCATCACCCCCCCTGGGAATCCGAGAACTGCGCCTAGGGTGAGATCGACTCCGTCGTTGCTGAACACTCCGTGGGCGGATGCATACTCCGGCTCCCCTCCGCATATCTGTCGTGCAAAGCTGGTGCAGTAGCATCCGATGTCGAGGAGGGCGCCTCCTCCAGTTTCCCTCCTTAAACGTATGTCCCCCGCGGGAGCGGAGACCATGAAGAAGGCGTGAATCAGCCTGATCCGTCCTATATTTCCGGCCTCGACAATCTCCTTTACCTTCTTGGTGAGAGGGTGATACCTATACATCATCGACTCGGAGACAAGAAGATTTCTAGAAGAAAAAGCGCAGGCGACTTTTTCCGCCTCGGCGGCATCCGCCGCAAAAGGCTTCTCGCAGAGCACAGCCTTTCCCGCTTCTGCTGCCTTGATGCTCCATTCAGCATGAAGGCTTGTCGGAAGAGCAATGTAAATGGCATCGAGCACGGGGTCGGCGAGAGCCTCCTCGTAGCGTCCGTAGGCTTTTGGAATTCTAAGAGACTTTGCGAATCCCGTAGCCCTTTCCATATCCCTGCTCGCAACCGCAAGGACTTCTCCCGCAGAAGTAGCGCGGATCGCCGGAATCATATGATACTTTGCTATTCTAGCAGTTCCCAATATGCCCCATTTTATTTTCCTTGTTATCATCTTTTCTCAATCCCTTTTAATCACAATGGTGCCAATCCAAAATCCAATTAAATCCAAGAAAAGACAGATAGCAATGCATTATCAACCACTAGGGTGCGAAAATCACTCCTGTTTTGTCAAAGGCGGATAACACACTTCAAAGATGTTGCCCGATGGATCCCGGAACAAAATCGTCTCCCCATCCCGTTGAGCCTTCGGCCCTGACACGATCGGAGACGCGAGTTCCTTCAGCTTTGCCACAACAGTGGTGAAATCTACCCTGGAACATGAGAATGCGATGTGCGCCATAGTGTGCTGGATGAAGTCGTAGTCCTTCTTCTCCATCAGCCCTAGGACAACCGTACCCTTTCCCACAAACGCCTGTTTCAGCGTGTCCCACCGTTGAACGACATCGAAGCCGAACATCGCTTTGAAAAAGGCGATGCTCTCGTCGAGATCCTTCACATTCAAGCCAACGTGGTCGAACCTATTCTCGATCATTCCGTTTTCCTCTGTCCGGTCGTCACCGGCATGTCACTTCTCCAGCTTAGCTATCACTGTCGAGACACCGAAGGCAGGAATCTCCATGATTCCCGCACCATCCTTGAATTCAAGGACTGAGCCCTTCCAAAGTTCATCCGCACAGGAAGTAAAGACCTCAGCCTTGCTTTCTAGGACCGGATTTTTTGGCTGCGCAAGCTTGACCTGCATTTTCTCCTTTGATGCATTGATTATGACCCAGACAAGAGTCCGATCCTTCTCGTTAAGATATGCGCTCGCCTTGAGTTTCTTCGTGCCGTCGACAGCCGCATCTACACGCCTTGCTCCGGGCCGGACATGTTTTGAGAAATGCTTGAATGCTACAAGCTTTGGCGCAGCGGCTCCGCTCTTCCTGTTTGTCAGCGCCTGGTTGGAATACTGATCATCCGGCTTGAACTGATCGGTGAGCTGCCAGTAAATCCAGGCAGTTGCGTTGCCCATGGTCAAGGCCTGATGTATCTTGATGGCGATGCTAAATGCGCCTTTGCTAGGAAAGCCGGCTGCAGGATAGAGCCATTCCGGATTTTCTCCTGATGTCTCAGTCATCCAGCATTTCTTCCCGTAGCTTTCATAACCTTTTATGTTTGACGGCACCTGGGGGTCGGGTGAATCCTCCCAGCCACGTGCCGCCCATTCCCATACTTTAGGCTCCGCACCTGCCGATGTGATACCGTCTGCCGCATATCCATGGACACAGTAGAATGCAAGTGCCTTTGATGCCGCTGGATCCGCTTCGATATCTTTCATGAACTGAAGCAGCTTGTGCTGCTTGATGCCATTGTTCTCCCAGAACCAGAGATAAGTTGATTCTGAACCTATAGTGTCCTCGGGGCCAATAAGCTGTATGTCTTTCAGGTCAGGATATTTGTCGAACTCCTCACGTGCAGCCCTCAATGCCTTGATAAACTCTTCCGATGTCCGATATAAGCAACTATCATAGAAGACTTCCAGATGTGGTTCATTCTGCAGGCTGATCACGTCGAATTTGAAACCGAATTTGTTCTGGTAAGCGCGCACCCAGCTAGCGAAGCCCCTGGCATACTGAGTCAGGGCGCTTGTAGGGCCTTCGCCACCAGGCAAAGCAGAATCATCAAACTCATTGCGAAGCTCACCGGAAGTATCAAGAATTCCGCCAGAGAAATTATCGAACCATATGAAAGGCCATGGAGTTCCATTTTTAGGCATAGGATCCTTCTGCCCCGAAATCTTATTGCCCGAACTAAGCTTCAACCAAGGTGCCGGCGACCAGACCGAACCGAAGATCTTGCGATCTCCAGATTTGGAGACTATCATCTTCGCAATAGTTCCGCTTCCGGCAAGTCTTCCGGAATCAAGGTCGAAATATCTTTTAATATTGTCGTCTATGTCCGGCCCCATCACAGCTATCGGAGACTTTCTTCCGGCGAATTCGCGGGTATAGTCTGCAGGCCCGGTGTATGTCCTGACATTGGTCCCGTCGGGTCCGGGCATCGACGGATCCCCGTGGAACCAGGGCGAGTTGTAGGTATGGTCCGACCAGGGGCTCTTGAACCTTGGAGTAAGGTAAATACGGACAATTGAACAATCGAGCTCATCGAAATAAAGCTTCTGGTACCATTCCTCGATACCCTTGTCGTTTATGCATGTGCCAAATCCGTCGATGGCCTGACGCAGTCCTTTTTCACTTGTGTCTAGGGCCACCGTCTGAGAGAAAACAGGGGGGGGAAACGCCAGCACCGCGACAACTGCAAGAAATATGCACTTAAAAAAAATCATAAAATCTCCTTTACTTGAATAACCGCTGGCAGTATGCCGGCGCTCCAGAATTTATTTCTTTGCGTCAACGGCCCCGAAGGAAACCGACTTTATCTTGATTGACCACGGCTTGTTCCCGGACTTGGCCCCGGTGAAAAACATGACGTTGCCTATAGCTGTCATGGCAACACCTCCATTTTTCTTCTCCGCTGGCTCGCTCAGGCTTGTTTTTGCAATGACAGTCGAAAATTCATCCTTCTTTATATTTGAAAGGTCGAATATCCAGGCCGAATTCATGCTCCAGTCAGGGCTGAAGAACATAATTTTAATGAATGGCTGTTCATCGGCGACCTCTCCTGCCACCTCGATCTTAAGGAAATCCTCTGCCTTGGCATCCGTAAGATCCACAGCAAGCCCGTTGAACTGCCATCTGCAGGACCAGAAGTTGGGACCGTCCATCTTCATGAAATCCTTATCAAAGATTATCTTCGCCTGCGAGCCTACGGTCTCATCTGCCTTGGCAAGCCTTCCATTATCCGTGCCAAACTGAATTACCTCTTCGGCGCTTGAGATGAATCCACACACCATCACCAACACGACGACCAGCATCACTCTCTTGAACACCATCGACCTTTTCATTTTTCTTCTCCTATCTTTGTTTGTTTTTAGGGAACATTACATTCTTCAGCATCTTCCATGATTCCGGGCAATCCCGAAAAACCATGTAGAATGTGAAGAAATCATATTCCCGTCCATCTGGCAAACAATCTAAGGTGCTGTCCGGAACAGGTACTCTGATCC